>JAUYBT010000257.1 GCA_030692905.1 Bacteroidales bacterium | reverse complement strand
ATTCCGGCAACAGAGGAGCCAATGAACCGGCGCCTTGACCATTTTGCTTGTTGATCTTTCATGATGTTAGTTTTTATTAAAGGTTAAACTGAGTTTCAGGTTAGGGATTTCTTGAAGCATAAAAGTAAGATTTTTTCTTCTCACGCTAAAGAATTTTTAAATACAAGTTTTATAATAATTCAATTTAGTTGTGTCAAAGAGAAGTTGTTCCGATATCTTTTCAGTGGTTATTAAAACCTACCGAAAATAGAATATTTTTCTGTATTACAGAAAATAGATGAATAGAGAAACAGTCCTGGATTATTGGTCTCCAATTTTCTTTCAAGGTGAAGTACCGGCTGATCTTTTTTCAGATGCAGGAACCGGCTGATCTTTTGTGAAGCAGGAATAGCTTTAATCCTTTGATCTCCTCCTTTAATCTCGATACGATAATGATCTCTCAATATCTGGAATAGAGACCGGTTTTCAAACTGCCTTGCTGTGATCCGGGGAAGGTTTATATTAGCTATATAACTGATATCGTAGAAGATTGGGGCATCATCAAGTAGCCGTACTCTTTCCACATATATACAACCCGATTCCTTTTCCAGCTCCGACAGTGAAAACATAAAATCATTTGGCCAGGGCTTCAGTACAGGTTTCACGATTATCTTTGTTTTCAGGTTGCGGTCACCAACCGCGGATGTTGTTCCTGAAACCGAGAGAATACCAATATCCTGTGGAAGGTGATGTACAATACTGCCTTTACCCTGGTGCTTCCTGATATATCCGCCATTAGCCAGGGTGCTGAGCGATTGCCGCACAGTCGGACGCGTCATGCCATATAACTGGCACAGCTCATTTTCAGATGGTAACAGATCACCCTCCTTATAAACACCATCCATAATGTGTTTTCTAAGAACCTCATAGAGCCTCCTGTACTGAGGAATGGTTTTAGGACTGACCATGATAGATATACAATAGAAATAGATTTGAAATAAAGTTGAAATATAATTGAAATACTAATTAGACGTAAATATATTATTTTTTACTTGTAAATACAAGTTAAATAAATTATTTTTGTAACTATCGTATTTTCGGATTATTAATTAATTCGGAAATCGATTTTATAATACTTATTGTAACAAGTTGAAACAGTCTTAATAAAAATAAAATTATGGCAACAGCGGTAATAATGCCAAAGCAGGGGCAGTCGGTCGAGACCTGTATCGTAACCAAATGGTTTAAGAAAAAAGGAGAAAGTGTTTCTGTTGGTGATATCCTTTTCTCGTACGAAACCGACAAAGCTACTTTCGATCTGGAATCACCTGCCGATGGGATACTGCTCGATGTTTTTTTTGGTGATGGTGCCGAAGTTCCGGTTCTGGTAAATGTTGCAGTAATTGGTAAAAGCGGGGAAGCAACAGATTCTTTTAATCCGGAACAGACAAACTTAAC
Organism: Bacteroidales bacterium; assembly: GCA_030692905.1. Lineage (GTDB taxonomy): Bacteria > Bacteroidota > Bacteroidia > Bacteroidales > VadinHA17 > LD21. The sequence continues at coordinate 12,890 of JAUYBT010000257.1, read as the reverse complement.
CGCCCGGAAAGCTTCTTCTGTTTCTAATCCGCATAAGGTTACTTTTACCGCAGAGATTCAGGATTTAAAAAATGTTCCATCTTCCCCTGATTCCAAAATCAGGATATCACCCAGGGCAAGACGTCTGGCGGGAGATAAAGGACTTAATTACAATAATCTGCAAGGATCAGGACCCAACGGAAGGATTATCACAAGCGATATTGAAAAAATTTTGTCCGGAGCTGCAATCATCACAAAATCGGTTCATACAACAGGTGTTGAATACACTGAACAACCGCTTAGTAATGTCCGGAAACTTATTGCAAAGGCGATGCATGCCTCATTACAAAACTCAGCGCAATTAACCCATCATATGAGTGCTGATGTCCGTCACCTTCTTGAAGTACGACAAAAGATTAAAAGTGAACTTTCCTCAGACACAACTAAACAGGATATCACTCTGAACGACATGGTATGCTGGTGTGTGATAAGGGCACTGGAGAAATTTCCGGAGGCTAACAGTCATTTTCTTGATGACCGTATCAAAATTTTCCATAAGGTACACCTTGGCATTGCAGTTGATACACCGCGCGGACTGATGGTTCCATCCATAAAAAATGCCAGTGATATGGATCTGGTGAAATTATCAAAGGAGCTGAAATCGGTCGCAGAAGCCTGCAGAAAAGGAAGTATCAGTCCCGAGCTGATTCAAAGTACTGCAGCCACTTTCACTGTCTCAAATTTAGGAAGCCATGGGGTTGAGATGTTCACACCGGTTATCAATCTTCCACAGGCAGGGATCCTGGGTGTCTGCACAATTATAAACCGCCCTGCCAATATGGGTAATGACATATTCGGTTTCGTCCCGTATATCGGATTATCGCTTACATACGATCACAGGGCAATTGATGGTGGTCCGGCTACGATGTTTCTGAAGGAGATTAAGGAACAGATAGAGGCTTTCCGATATTAAGATAAAAGACAAAAGTAAAAAGACAAAAGTATAAAACACAGCATATGCCTAAGAGTCAGAACATTAATCCGAAGGTTGTCCGAAAACCAAAATTTATTGAGTTCGGGAAGATTCCTGTAAACCAGTACAACAAAACTATTGAAGAGGAAAAGAAGATATTAAGTAGCGAAGATTTCTTACGGATATACCACGATATGGTTGTTATCAGGGAATTTGAGACCATGCTCAACCTTATCAAGACGACCAATGAATATAATGGTATCTCCTATAACCATCCCGGACCGGCTCACCTGTCAATCGGACAGGAAGCTGCAGCTGTAGGAATGGCATATACCCTCGAAGTTGATGACTATATCTTCGGTTCACACCGCAGTCATGGGGAGATCCTTGCTAAAGGATTGTCAGCTATTCACCGTCTTGATGAGGACACCCTCTATTCTGTAATGAAAGATTACTTCGGAGGATCTGCATTGAAAGTTGTTGAAAAAGGGTTTCAGGGTAGTATAAAAGATCTGGCTGTCAATTTTTTACTTTATGGGGCATTAGCCGAAATATTTGCACGCGAAAACGGTTTCAACAAAGGTCTGGGGGGATCGATGCATGCATTTTTCACACCTTTCGGCATCTATCCCAATAATGCTATCGTTGGAGGTTCGGGCGACATATCTGTAGGAGCAGCGCTTTACAAAAAGATCAACCGTAAACCCGGTATCGTGGTTTGCAATATCGGTGATGCTTCAATGGGTTGCGGACCAGTATGGGAAGGAATCTGCTTTGCCACTATGGATCAGTATAAGACACTCTGGGATGGAGATTACAAGGGTGGATTGCCTTTGATATTCAACTTTATGAACAACTTATACGGGATGGGCGGCCAGACAATGGGTGAGACCATGGGGTATGACATCCTTGCACGCATCGGCGCAGGGGTTAATCCTGAAATGATGCACGCCGAGCGCATTGACGGATATAATCCACTTGCTGTTATCGATGCTTTCAGTCGTAAAAAACAGATATTAAAAGAAAAAAAAGGACCGGTTTTACTGGATACCCTCACATACAGGATAAGCGGACACTCTCCATCTGATGCTTCTTCCTACAGATCAAAAGAGGAGATAGAAGCATGGCAGCAGGAAGATTCAATATTATCGTATGGAAAAACGCTGATTCTTGCAGGTATTGCAAAACAGGATCAGCTTGACGTTTTGAGAAGAGATACTAAAGAATTATTGACTCAGATACTTAAATTGAGTATTGATGCTGAGATATCACCAAGGATCAATATGCATCAAGATCCTGATTGCATCGGAAAGATGATGTTTTCAAATGGTTCTGTTGATAAAATGGAAGAAGGTACTCCGGAAGTCCTTCTTCCTCTTGAAGAAAATCCACGGGTTAAATCACTCAAAAACAAAGAGAGATTTTACAAAGACAAGGAAGGAAAACCTGTCTCCAAAGCTAAACTTTATCAGTTCCGCGATGGAATTTTCGAAGCTGTTATCGACCGTTTTTACAAAGATCCTACTTTTGCTGCATGGGGTGAGGAAAACCGCGACTGGGGTGGTGCATTCGCAGTATACCGCGGATTAACGGAGGCTCTCCCCTATCACCGGCTTTTTAACTCCCCGATTTCTGAGGGCGCCATCGTTGGAACAGCCATTGGTTACGGTATGTGTGGAGGACGTGTTATTGCAGAGATAATGTATTGCGATTTTCTCGGCCGTTCAGGTGACGAAGTATTCAACCAGTTGCCTAAATGGCAGGCTATGAGTGGCAATATCATCAAGATGCCGGTAGTAATCAGGGTTTCAGTCGGCTCAAAATACGGAGCGCAGCATTCACAGGACTGGTCATCTCTTACAGCACATATTCCCGGATTAAAGGTAGTATTTCCTGCCACGCCGTACGATGCCAAAGGATTGATGAACACAGCATTACAGGGCACAGACCCTGTAATATTCTTCGAAAGCCAGAGAATTTACGACATCGGGGAAATGTTTCATACCGGGGGAGTTCCCGAAGGTTATTATGAGATACCTTTTGGTGAACCTGATATTAAAAGAACAGGAGATGACATAACCATTCTTTCGATTGGAGCAACATTATATCCTGCAATAAAAGTTGCAGACATTCTTCAGGAGAAGTACGGACTTAGTGCAGAGGTTATTGATGCCCGGTCGCTGGTTCCATTCAATTATGAACCTGTTATTCAATCGGTTAAAAAAACAGGAAGGATAGTTCTGACTAGTGATGCTTCTTCACGTGGCTCATTCCTGAAGGAGATGGCTCAAACAATTACAGAACTGGCATTTGACTATCTCGATGCACCCCCGGTTGTTGTTGGTTCGCGAAACTGGATAATCCCGGCATATGAAATGGAGGAATATTTCTTCCCGCAACCGGATTGGATACTCGATGCAATTCACGAACGTATACTCCCTCTGAAATGCCATCAAAATAAAAATGATTTTTCAACAGATAAGTCAATTAGCCTGAATAAAGAAGGAGTTTAAATTGTCTGAGAAGAAAAGTTTTGTCGTACAGATTTACTTCAGAATTAATTTTTCAATTTTGATTTTGACTAAATTGCATTGTACATAACTTTGAAAGTTGACCATTATGCATAGAATACTTTTTCTGATTTTTATTCTTTCCGGCTTAACCCTTATTGCTCATAATCAGACACGTAGTCTGGACTTCTACCTAAAAGAAGGTCTTCAGAACAGTCCGTTACTGAATGATTACAGGAATCAGATCAATTCGGCTATTGCTGACAGTCTTCTTATAAGTGCAGCAAAAAAGCCTCTTGTTGAAGCAAAATCGCAACTACAATACTCCCCTTTTTATCGCAACTTCGGATACGATGAAGTTATTACCGATGGCGGTAATTATATGGCAGTTATGGGAGTTACACAGAATGTTTTCAACAAAAGAGAACTTAACAATAAATATAAGGCAGTCGATCTGCAAAAGCAACTGATAAATAATTCATCAAGGATTTCAGTCACCGAATTGAATAAGATCATTACTGATCAGTATCTGACAGCATTTTCTGGCTATGGTGACTTTTTATTCAATAAAGCATTTCTTGAACTCTTCAAAAAGGAAAATGAGATCGTAAAACAGTTTGTAAAAAACGGAGTCTATAAACAGACCGATTATCTCTCATTATTGGTAGAGACCCAGTCGCAGGAAATACTTGTTAACCAACTTAAAAGTCAATACAGAAAAGATGTGATGCTTCTCAATCAACTGTGTGGATTAAATGATTCTGCCTGGATTGAATTAGTTGAGCCGCAATTCGGAATCAAAGGCACTCCTGATATTGCAAAGTCACCTTCCTATATTCAATATAAAATTGACAGCATCAGGATAGAAAACGAAAAGATGGCAATTGATATCAGATATAAGCCAAAAATCAATTGGTTTGCTGATGCCGGTATTATGACAAGTGATCCCTGGAATTTTTACAGACATGTTGGTTACAGTGCAGGTATAAGCCTTAATATTCCGGTTTATGACGGAAAGCAAAGAGGTATCGAAAAACAAAAGCTTGAATTTAATGAAAACAGCAGGAAGACCTACGAAAACAATTACCGAAACCAGTATTTTCAACATATTCAACAACTTAGCAACGAACTTAAGGCACTGAATGAGATGTCTGCCCAGTTGGAAAAGCAACTTAAAACCGCTGATCAGCTTGTAAAAGCACTTAAAGAGCAACTTGAAGCAGGGATTATTCAGATGACTGAATATATAAATGCTATTAAAAACTTCAAGACAATCAGCAGAAACTTCAACCTGATAAATATTCAGAAGCTTCAGGTTATCAATGAAATGAATTTCCTTCTTACTCAATAAAAAAATTCACTGATGTTAACGAGAATTAGAACTTGCTTTATCTTCTGTCTGATTAAAGGAATAATTACGCTTACATTATCCTGTAATCACGTCACCGGGACTTCTGAAGAAGTTTTGGAGATCAAAACACCTGTCACAATAGTTCCGGTCACATTCAAATCAGTCACTTCAACAGTCGATTTACCTGCTGTTACAACGTTCATGAACAGGAGCATTATAAGGGCCGCAACGACAGGAATAATAGAGAAAACATCAATTAATCCGGGTGATTTTATTGCCGCCGATCAGCTTCTTTTCACAATCATGACACGTGAAGCAATGGCACTTAACAACACAATCGGAAGCGACAGTAGTTTATCTTTTAAAGGACTGATAAACATTACTTCACATAATGAAGGAGTAATAAGTTCTATCTCGTATCGAAAGGGTGACTTTGTTCAGGAAGGTGATGAGTTGGCAGTTGTTTCTGAACAGAACAGCCTGGTTTTCATCCTTGAGGTTCCTTTTGAACTTAACAGTTATGTTGAAAAAAACAGGAGATGCATTATCGTACTTCCTGATAACAGGCAGATTAACGGTACCATAACAGGTAAACTTCCTGAAATGGATATTCAATCGCAAACAGTCAGATATGTTGTCAAACCATCCTCCGCGGGCCGTCTTCCTGGTAATCTCATTGCCAGCATAAGTCTGGTCAAATCTACGAATGACAAAGCTTTGGTTTTACCAAAACAAGCGGTGTTAGGTGATGAAACACTGACTGAATTCTGGGTAATGAAACTGATAAACGACAGCATGGCAATAAAGGTTGTTGTCCAAAAAGGTTTTGAAAATAACGATGAAGTAGAAATAACCGAACCGGAATTTCTTGCTTCTGACCGGATTGTTCTGACTGGCAATTATGGACTTCCCGATACTGCCAGAATAGCTATAATAAAGGAATGATAATATGAAGAATTTCTTCCTTTCATATAAAAATCCTATATCTGTTATTCTCGCAGTAATAATTGCAAGCGGGATATTTTTATACGGACAGATTCAGGTATCGCTCTTTCCCGAAATCACTTTCCCTAAGTTAAAAGTCATCGCAGATAATGGAGAACAGCCGGTTGATAAGATGATGGTGACGGTCACCAGGCCTCTTGAAGATGCTATTAAACAGGTTCCGGATCTGAAGATATTAAGGAGTACAACCAGCCGGGGAACATGTGAAATATCTGCTTTTTTGAACTGGGATGCAAATATCGATGTCAATCAGCAAATGCTCGAATCGCGTATTTCACAGATTAAAAATGAACTTCCGGCAGATGTACAGATAGTGATTGAGAAGATGAATCCATCTATCCTGCCGGTGATTGGGTTTACTGTTGAAAGTGATAAAAAAACTCCTATTGAACTTAACCTTATTGCAACCTATATCATCAAGCCTTTTTTATCTCAGATTGATGGCGTTTCATCTGTTGGTATAATTGGAGGAAAAACAAAAGAGTACTGGATTGAGCTTAATCAGCTGAAAATGAGCACTTTTTCCATAACATCCGAAATTATAAGGGATATACTTAACCAGAATCACTTTATAACTTCAAATGGTTTTCTTTCCGATTACCGGCGTTTATACCTAAACGTCACTGATGCCGGACTTTATAACTTAAGTGATGTTGAAAATGTCGTTCTGCGCAATGATGGAAAAAGAATAATAAAACTTAAAGACGTTGCTGACATCAACGTCAGGGAGAGAACAGAATATACGAGGATCAATGCTAACGGCCGTCAGGGCCTGCTGGTTGCAATACTTAAACAGCCTGGAGCGAACCTGATAAATCTTTCGGAGAATGTAGCATCGAAGAAGAAAGAGCTTGAAAAAATCCTTCCGGCAGATGTTCATATTTCTTTATATTACGATCAGGCCGATTTTGTACAGGGAGCAATTAAAAGTGTCAACGACAGCTTATGGTTAGGACTATTACTTGCAATTCTGGTTGCAATTATGTTTCTCAGGTCCTTCAGGGCAAGCGCAACAATTCTTGTCACTATCCCCGTCACACTATTTCTTACAATAATTGTTCTCTATAGCATCGGATATACTCTTAATATTATGACTTTCGGAGCTATTGCAGCAGCGATCGGGTTAATTATTGATGATTCTGTTGTTGTCGTCGAACAGATACACAGGACACACGAGGAGTTTCCTGACAGGCCTTCCAATCAGCTTGTTCATCAGGCAGTAAAATACCTGATGCCATCAATGATCGGATCATCAATAAGCACAATAGTGATTTTTGTTCCGTTTATGCTACTGGGAGGTGTGGCAGGAGCCTATTTCAATGTACTTACCAATACGATGATAATAACTCTGGTTTGTTCCTTTTTTGTTACATGGATCGGGCTGCCGGTTATTTATCTGTGGTTTTCTAATATCAGATCACTTTCCCCGGAAAAGAAAAAGACAGATATCAGAATTACAAAAACAAGAAACTGGGTAAGTTTCTTTATTCGCAGGCCCGCTTTAAGTATTCTTTTCATTCTTTGCTTATTTGTATCTATAATTTATATTCTTCCCCGGCTTGAAACAGGCTTTCTTCCTGAAATGGATGAAGGGTCTATTGTGCTTGATTATCTGTCACCACCCGGGACTTCGCTTGAAGAGACAGACGCTATACTAAAAGAAGTTGAAAAAATTATTGTTACAATTCCGGAGGTTGAAACTTATTCGAGGAGAACCGGTGCTCAAATGGGATTCTTTATAACAGAGCCCAATAATGGAGATTATCTTATTCAATTAAAAGATGACAGGAAAAGAAGTACTGTGGAGGTTATTGATGATATACGAAAGAGAGTTGAAGCGACCCAGCCTGCACTGGAGATTGATTTCGGGCAAGTCATCGGCGATATGCTGGGCGACCTTATGGCATCAGTTCAACCTATTGAAATTAAGATATTTGGCAGTGACCAGAAAATTTTAAATGAGTTGGCTAAACAAGTTGCAGGTGAGGTGGAAACAATTGAAGGGATTGAGGATGTATTTGATGGTATCATTATTGCAGGTCCTTCGATCGAGATAATTCCTGATCAGCAAAAACTTGCACAGTTCAACATCACTCCTGCCTCATTTCAGTATCAGCTTCAAACTATGGTTGAGGGTAATATAATAGGTAATATCCTTGAAAAAGAGCAAATGACCGATATAAGAATGATTTACCCGAACAGCACTCAAAACAGTCTTGAAAACATCAAAAACCAGTTTGTTTTCCTGCCTGATGGTAAACTTAAACCATTAGCTACTCTTTCTGCAATCAGATTAAAAGAGGGAGTCGCGGAAATTAACAGGGATAATCTCAAATCGGTTTCAATAGTTACAGCCAGGCTCAATAACAGGGATCTGGGAAGTGCGATAAAAGAGATTCAGAAAATCATTGATTACAAAATATTCCTGCCTCAGGGATATCATATTGAATATGGTGGTGAATATGCTGACCAGCAGAAATCGTTTAATGAGCTTTTAATGATCCTTATATTATCAAGCCTGCTGGTATTTGCTCTAATGTTGTTCCTTTTCAAAGATTTCAAAGCTGCCTGCTCAATCCTTTTCATCGCAGTTCTCGGTATATCGGGCAGTCTGATCGCTTTGTTCATTACCAATACTCCTTTAAATGTTGGAAGTTATACAGGGTTGATAATGATAGTTGGAATAATAGGTGAAAATGCAATATTTACTTTTCAACAGTTCACAACGAACCGCGAAAAAGGATCGGTAGACGAATCACTTATTTTTGCAATTTCTACCCGATTAAGGCCAAAGCTTATGACAGCACTGGGAGCCATCATTGCATTAATGCCTCTGGCTGTTGGCGTTGGTACCGGTGCACAAATGCATCAGCCGCTCGCAATTGCTGTTATAGGTGGTTTTGTGATTGCTCTGCCACTTCTGCTGATCATCTTTCCAACATTATTGCATCTTTTATACAGAGGAGAAGATAAAAAGCTATTTTTAAAGGATTAACAAAATAAAAGAAATCAAAGGTATCTTTGCCCTGAAATTATCAGAATATGGAAAACGTATTAGAAAACATTAAGGGGAAGTCGGGGTTTATTATCGATATGGATGGAGTAATTTACCATGGTAATAAGCTGCTTCCGGGTGTTACAGATTTCCTGGCCTGGCTTGAAGAATCCGGTAAAAAATACCTCTTCCTAACCAATTCGAGCGAAAGAACTCCTAAAGAGCTACAGGAAAAGTTGAAAAGACTTGGTATAACCGTTGGTGAAGATCATTTCTATACAAGTGCCCTTGCCACTGCAAGTTTTCTTTCGAATCAGAAATCGAACGGAAGTGCCTATATCATAGGTGACGCAGGACTCATACATGCATTATACAGTGTTGGTTACACTGTTAATAATGTCAATCCCGACTATGTTGTTGTTGGTGACACTCACAGTTATAATTTTGAAAAGATTGAACTGGCTGTTAACCTTGTTATCAGAGGAGCAAAACTTATCGGAACCAATCCCGACATAAGTGGGCCTGTTGAAGTTGGTATTACTCCCTCTACAAAAGCTCTTATCGCACCCATAGAAATTGCATCAGGGAAAAAAGCTTATTATGTAGGTAAACCCAACCCTCTTATGATGCGTAGTGCTCTTAAAAGGCTTGGAGTCAGAAGAGAGGATGCGATAGTAATAGGCGACCGGATGGATACTGATGTCAGGTGCGGACTGGAATCAGAAATTGATACCCTGCTCGTTTTAAGTGGTATTACCGACCGTAAAGGAATTGACCAATTTCCATACCGCCCTCACTATATTCTTAATGGTATAATTGACCTTGTTCAATAATATGGAATACAGGACACTCGGACAATCAGGCGCAGCAGTAATGAAGAATTTTCTTGCCGGTTTTCCCGTCTTCGAAATACTGAGAAAAGAGATGCAGGGACTCTCTTTCCCGCAATATCGTGAAGCGAACAGTCATATTCATACGCCGTATTCATTCAGCGCTTTCTCAGATATGGATACGATTTTTACAATGGCGGGAAAAGAAAAAATTGCCCTTCTGGGTATCAACGATTTTTATGTATCGGATGGTTATGATGCTTTTCACAAAGGATGTCTGGAAAATAATATCTTTCCACTGTTCAATATTGAGTTTATAGGATTATTGAAAGAGGAACAACAAAAAGGTATAAGAATAAATGATCCTAATAATCCGGGCAGGATCTATTTCAGCGGTAAAGGTCTTGATTATCCGTTTCATACCGGATTTATGCTAAGGAAGCAACTTAAAAGTGTTATTAAGGAGAGCCAGGTTCAGATAAAAGCAATGATCTCCAAACTTAACCAATTGATCCAATCTGAAAATACTTCACTTTCACTCTCTTATGAAACAATTAAAAAGAAATATGCTCATGATCTGGTCCGCGAACGTCATATTGCGAAAGCTTTAAGAATCCTGGCCATTGAGAGTTTTCCAACACCTGAAGACCAGCTCCATTTTCTTGAGAGACTGTATGGTGGCAAGAAATCGAAACCCGGATTGTCAAATACATCAGCACTTGAAAACGAGATACGGTCCAACCTTCTGAAGAGTGGTGGAGCTGCTTTTGTTGAAGAGGATGAAAGTTCTTTCCTTGAACTTAAAAAGATCATTAATATCATTATTAAAGCTGGTGGAATACCTTGTTATCCGGTATTACTTGATGACCCTTCAGGCAAATGCACCGAATTCGAAACGGACCCTCAAAAACTCCATGCTTCACTTACACGTCTGGGCATAGAATGTATCGAACTTATACCAGGAAGAAACGATTTTACTATCCTGAAAAATTTTGTTGAATTTTTTAATAATAAAGGATTCATAATAACCTTTGGTACAGAGCATAACACACCAGAAATGATGCCTCTGACGGTAACCACAAGAGGCTCTAAACCCCTTGACGAATCATTAAAAAAGATTGCCTGGGAAGGCGCCTGTGTTATAGCAGCACACCAGTATCTGAGAGCCGATGGAAGACAAGGGTATGTTTTACCCGATGGAACCCATTGTGCAAAACAAAAGAGAGAATTGATTAATCTAGGACAATTAGTAATTGAATATTTCTTAAACAAGCGTTAACATGAAGCCGGAAATTAATGAACTGATTGAGATATCGAAGTATTACGGGAGCAATAAGGAATATGTAATTGCCGGTGGTGGAAACACATCATTCAAGGATGAGCAGACAATATGGATCAAAGCAAGCGGACAATCGCTTGCAGAACTGACCGAAGAGGGACTTGTCGCTTTAAGCAGGGAAAAACTTCATGTGATTTCATCGGGCATTTATTCCGATGACCCTTCTACCAGAGAAGAACAGGTTAAAACAGACATGTTCCACAGTATTCTCGATCCGGGGAAAAACAAGCGCCCGTCGGTCGAGACATCCCTGCATGAGATAATTCAATATAAATTTATTGTACACCTCCATCCCACGTTGATAAACGGATTACTATGCAGCAGGAATGCAAAGAATCTGACTGTTAAACTTTTTGGAGAAAGTGTTCTTTTTGTACCGTATACTGATCCCGGATATATCCTGTTTAAGAAGCTTAAATCAGAGATTATATTATACCGTGAGAAGTTCTCGCACGATCCGCAGATAATATTTCTTGAAAATCATGGGTCGTTCGTTGGCGCTGACACAACAGAAGAGATTAGGAAAATATATAGCAACATTATTCAAAAGATTGAAGATCAAATACCTCCGATTTCAGAAATTACACCACTTCCATATAATCCATTACTTCACAAAGTTCTTCCGGGTTTGCGGATTCTTCTCTCAGGTGGACAACAGGGAGTAATAAGATTCCGTAATAACTCTCTTATTGCTAAGTTTTATCAGAATCAACAGGAGTTTCATAAAATCTCATTGCCTCTTACTCCCGATATAATTGTATACTGCAAAACCAGGTACCTATATATTGAACAATCTTCCACCGCGGAGAAAATCCTTGATTCTTTTAAGTATCAGTTGCCTCATTTTATAAGTGAATATGGATATTCACCCAAGGTCTTTATAATTAAGAACATGGGAGTTTTTGCCATTGCTGAAAGTTATGCATCTGCTGAGGCCTGCCTCGATGTATATGAAGACCTCATAAAGATCAGTTACTATGCCTCTCTCTGTGGAGGTATTAAATTTCTTACCCCTGAACAGATTTCATTCATTGATCAGTGGGAGGTCGAAAACTACAGGAGAAAAGTCTCACAGGCAGCCGGTTCAGGGAACAAATTGAATAATAAAATTGCAATCGTGACCGGTGGTGCCCAGGGATTCGGCGCAGGGATTGCAGAGGCGCTTTTTTCGTTGAACCTTAATGTTGTGATCGCTGATCTTAACGAGGAAACAGGCAATTCTTTCGCTTCCCGGTTGATGTCAAAAAAAACACCCAATAAGGCAATCTTTGTCAAAACTGATGTCTCAGATCCGGTCTCGGTAAAAGAACTTATCATTTCAACTGTAAAAGAATTCGGAGGTCTGGATCTAATGGTAAGTAATGCAGGTGTTTTAAAGGCCGGTGGACTTGATGAAATGGACCCTGAAACATTCTCAAAAACAACAGATGTAAACTACAATGGTTATTTCCATTGTGCCAAATATGCTTCAGAAGTTATGAAACTTCAGAATCAGGAGAATCATGAGTATTTCACCGATATAATCCAGATCAATTCAAAATCAGGTCTCAGGGGAAGCAATCGCAATTTTGCCTATTCCGGCGCTAAATTTGGAGGAATCGGGCTTACACAATCATTTGCCATGGAACTGGCTCCTTTCAGAATAAAGGTTAACTCAATCTGCCCCGGTAATTTTTATGAAGGGCCTCTATGGTCCGATCCGCATAACGGGTTATTTGTCCAATATCTTAAAACAGGAAAGGTTCCCGGGGCAAAAAATATTGAGGAGGTAAGAAAATTTTATGAGGACCAGGTACCAATGAAAAGGAGTTGTAAGCTGGAAGATGTGATGAAGGCACTTTTATATATTGTTGATCAGGAATATGAAACGGGGCAGGCTGTTCCTGTTACAGGTGGGCAGGTGATGTT
>JAUYBT010000021.1 GCA_030692905.1 Bacteroidales bacterium | reverse complement strand
CTGCCTGATTCCCGGGCATCTCGACCCACAATTACTTTATGACCTTCTTTATTATGCCTTCTTTGTACCCATGTTCCAAAGGCAGCTGCGAATTTCACAATATCAACCGGAGAGAGACTTTCTTCTGGTTTTCCACCAATGGTTCCCCTGATACCTGATATTGATTTTATTAGTGCCATGCAGATTAGATTTTCAGACCCACAAAGGTGCAAAAAAATCATCAAATCATAATATCGCCAAAAAATTGTATTTTTGCACCCTGATAATTAATTGATATGGAGAACCGAAAACCTGCAGGAAAGCCCATGGCAAAATATGACAAGCCACAGGACAGGGATATGAAGAGCCGGAGACCGGCAGGAAAGCCTGTTGTGAGACCGGGCAAACCGGCTTCTAAGGGCAAAAAAAAGGAAACTCCACAGATAAGACTTAACAGGTTTATTGCCAATAGTGGAGCTTGCTCGCGCAGGGATGCTGATGAGCATATAAAAAACGGATTGATTTCTGTGAATGGTTACCTGGTAACAGAACTTGGAACAAAGGTAACTTATGGTGATGATGTCCGGTTCAGGAATAAAAGACTTTCGGCTGAAAAAAAAGTATATATACTCATGAATAAGCCTAAAGATTATGTTACCACAGTTGAAGACCCGCATGCCGAGCATACTGTACTTGAGCTTATCGGCGATGGGTGTCCTGAAAGGGTCTATCCGGTTGGACGGCTTGACAAGGCAACAACTGGAGTCCTTCTTCTTACCAACGATGGCGATCTTACCGGAAAACTCACTCACCCTAAATATAAAAGGAAAAAGATTTATCATGTTTTTCTCGACAATCCGGTGACAAAAAACGATCTTTTTAAGATTACCGAAGGGATTGAGCTTGATGGAGAGACTATCATTGCCGATGCAGTATCTTATGCAGATCCTGAGGATAAAAGCCAGATTGGCATAGAACTTCACTCGGGCCAGAACAGGGTTATCCGGAGAATGTTTGAAACACTTGGCTATAAGGTCAGGAAGCTCGACAGAGTTTATTTTGCAGGACTTACAAAAAAGAATGTTCAGCGCGGAAAGTGGAGATTCCTTACCGATAAAGAGGTAAGTATGCTTAAACGGGGTATCTTTTAATCAAAGCCGATGAGTCACAGATCAGGTTTTGTAAACATATTGGGAAATCCTAATATCGGGAAATCTACTATTATGAATGCTCTTGTGGGTGAGAAGCTTTCTATTATTACTTCGAAAGCACAGACAACCCGTCATCGCATAATGGGGATCGTAAATGGTGATGATTTTCAGATAGTCTATTCCGATACCCCCGGTATACTGAAACCTAAATACAAGCTTCAGGAGACAATGATGAACTTTGTTAACATTGCGCTGTCTGATGCCGACATGATCCTTTATGTTACTGATGTAACTGAACATTGCGGAAATGAAGGTGAATATATTGAGAAGATCAAAAATTCAGGAATTCCTGTCATAATTGCAGTAAATAAGATTGATCTTACAAATCAGGACGATCTTGAAAAAATTGTTGAATCGTGGCATCTCGCTTTTCCTCATTCGCCTGTTATACCAGTTTCTGCGCTTAAAAACTTTAACCTCGATGCTCTTCTGAATGCCATTCTCGACAAACTTCCTGAAGGCTTGCCGTTTTTCCCGAAAGATCAACTGACTGATAAATACGAACGGTTCTTTGCTTCGGAGATCATACGCGAAAAAATACTTGTTAATTATCAAAAAGAAATCCCGTATTCTGTTGAAATAGAGATTGAAAGCTTTACAGAGGAAAAGAATCTGATCAAAATAAGAGCACTTATCCACGTTATCCGCGACAGTCAGAAAGGTATTATTATCGGGCATAAAGGAGCTATGTTAAAAAGAGTGGGAACCGAAGCCAGACACGATATGGAAGATTTTTTCAAAAAGAAGGTCTTTCTTGAAATGTATGTAAAAGTGACTAAAGACTGGAGAGATAAACCACTGATACTTAAAAGATTTGGTTACCGTTAGGACGAATTTCAAAATAACTTATGAGTAGAATAGTTGCAATAGTAGGCAGACCCAATGTAGGAAAATCGACACTCTTCAACAGGCTTACTGATTCAAGAGAAGCTATCGTTGACGAAGTAAGCGGAGTTACCCGCGATCGCAACTATGGGGTTTCGCATTGGAATGGGATCGATTTCTCAGTAATCGATACAGGGGGATATGTTCAGAACTCTGAGGATATTTTTGAAGAAGAGATAAATAAGCAGGTACTGCTTGCCATCGAAGAGTCGGATCTTATTTTGTTTATGGTTGATGTAACCTGTGGTATTCACGATCTGGATACGTCGGTAGCTTCTCTCCTCAGAAGAATTAACAAGAAAGTTATGCTTGTCGTAAACAAGGTTGACAACGGTGACAGACTGATGGATGCCACCGAATTTTACAACCTTGGTCTTGGAGATTATTTCCCGCTAAGTTCCATGAACGGAAGCGGCACAGGAGAGCTGCTTGATGCAGTTGTTAAGAATTTGCCGGAAGAAAAGCCCGGACTTATTCCGGATTTGCCAAGAATAGCAATCGTAGGACGTCCGAATGTCGGCAAATCATCATTGGTAAATTCTCTTCTCGGAGAAGAAAGAAATATTGTCACACCTGTTGCCGGAACCACACGTGATTCGATATATACAAGGTATAATAAATTCCGGCACGATTTTCTTCTGGTCGATACCGCAGGTTTACGCAAGAAAGGAAAAGTAAGCGAGGATATCGAGTTTTATTCGGTAATGAGAGCTGTCAGAACAATCGAAAATTCAGATATCTGTCTCCTCCTTATCGATGCCACAAGAGGAATCGAGGCTCAGGACCTTAATATCATGTCGTTAATTCAAAAGAACAACAAAGGCATGATAATACTGGTGAATAAATGGGACCTCATTGAAAAAGAAAATAATACTACAATCCGGTTTGAAAAGGATATTAGAGAAAAAACAGCCCCTTTCACCGATTACCCTATTCTGTTTATCTCTGCAATTAACAAGCAGAGAATTCATAAAGTGCTTGAATTGGTTGAGCAGGTTAACAGGAACAGGAACAGGAAGATCAGTACTTCGGAATTAAATGATGTAATGCTCCAGGTGGTTAAGAATAATCCCCCCCCGGCATTAAAAGGCAAATATGTTAAGATCAAATATGTTACACAACTGCCGATATATACTCCTGCTTTTGCATTTTTCTGTAACCTTCCCCAGTACGTTAAGGATCCATATAAGAGGTATCTGGAGAACAGGATGCGGGAGAAATTTGAGTTTACTGGTGTTCCGATTAGGATATTTTTCAGAAAAAAATGATCAAATTTGGTGCGGTTTTTGTTCATGAAAATTTATTACCCGAAAAACCATGAGAACAATTATGTATCTGGTCATAATTTTAATAGCCGTTCTTGCTCTGAATTCGTGCCGGAAAATAGAGCAATTATCACCAGTCCCTCATATTGAATTCACCAGTTTCACTGTTTTTGATACTCTTGATATGCTTGGTAACAGTGCAAAGGGAGGAAGACTGAAATTTTATTTTGAAGACGGGGATGGCGACCTTGGACTGGACGCCCCGACAGGAAATCAGGTTGATACAACAAATATGTTCTTTACTCTCTTCAGGAAAACAGGTGGGAACATGGTGCCTGCTCCGGATAATGATCCGTTAAAACCTTCATCATACAGGATACCTTACATGGAGAGGCTGGGGCAGAATAAAATATTGAAAGGAACAATCTCTGTTACTTTCCTTTACACATTCTATGAACCTGGAGATTTCAATATAATCAGATAT
>JAUYBT010000005.1 GCA_030692905.1 Bacteroidales bacterium | reverse complement strand
CCCATATATTCCTGAAGCTCTTCCTCAAATAACTTAACATCAGGACCTTTAATAAAAGCAGTTGATTCCAGTACCGATTTTATAGCGATATCTATTTCTGCCCCGATTTTCTCGTACTGAGCCTTCAGGTCAACCATCCGGATCTCTCTCATATAAGGTATAAATTTGGAAATACGAAGATAATATTTTTAAATTGACATTAAAACTCAATTAGAGGTTGTTTTATAGTGTTTTCAACCACCCCGTCAGTACCTTTAGGTCCTGACACCCCACCTTTAAAAAGGAGGGGAAAGATCTGATATACAATAATATAACTTTCTCCTCCTCTTCAGAGGAGGAGTACCCTGACCGAAGTGTCAGGGGGAGGTGGTGGGCTTTAGAGACAACCTCATTTTATTAGTGATTCGAATAAATCATTGCTGTTAATTATTTTTTCTTAAATTTGTATTAATAAAAACAAGAACTGAAAGTGGATATTACTGCTTTTATACGGGAATTATTATTCGGACACGATTGTGTTATCGTTCCGGGATTTGGTGGTTTCATAGGAAACTATACCCCGGCGCATATTGATAAGAGTACCGGAACATTTTATCCACCTGTTAAGCAGATATCATTCAACAGGAACCTGAATCATAATGATGGTCTTCTGGTAGGGAGGATTTCCGGATCCTCAAACATCAACTATGGGGATGCCAGAAATCTGGTTGAAGAGTTTGTCGGAGAGTTGCGTAGAAAACTTGAAAGAGGCGAAAAGGTAGTTTTCGATAATATCGGAAGTTTCGTTAATAACCAGGAAGGCAACGTTCAGTTTGAACCCGACAGGAACGCAAACTATCATCTGGATTCTTACGGACTTGAGTCATTTCAATGTTTGCCTCTTGAAGGATATGATGTAAGAAAACGTATCATCAGGCATGTCGGAAAGGATCCTGTAAAAAAGGCTTCCGTGAGAAAGATTCTATGGAGGGCAGCCGTAATCATTCCTCTTCTTTCCGTTCTGGTTGCAGTGCCCCTGAAAACAGACCTTTTTAAAACGAAGATAGAAGCAACATCAATGAATCCCCTGGTAACAGCTGAGTTTGAGCACAATAAAAAGGCTGTTGATGAGGGTATTAAAGATGAGTCAGCGAAGATTGAAGAGAACATAAAGCCAATATCCGAAATACCGGCAGCACCAGAAGTCGTTGTGCCTGTTGCGGCTGATGAGAATGCATATTATCTTATCACCGGGAGCTTCAAATCAGAAAAAAATGCAGTTTCTCAGGGAAATATGCTTAAAGCAGAAGGCTTTACACCTGAGATTGTGGCTGCTCCAAATGGTTTTCACAGGGTTAGTGCAATGATGTGCAGCGATCTGAATACAGCATTAACCAAAAAAGACAGCATCTCGAAAAAATTCCCCGGAACCTGGATTTCAAGAAAGAGATAGCTATTTTATCATACTCCCGTTACTCACTTTATCGGCAGGAGTAACCATCACTAGTTTTCCGTCTTTATCCTCTGCCATAAGGATCATACCTTTCGACTCTATTCCTTTAATCTTCCGGGGCTCAAGATTGGCTAAAACTGATATCTGTTTGCCGATAATAGCTTCCGGTTCATAGTACTCTGCAATACCTGATACTATTGTGCGGATATCCAGGCCTGTGTCAATTTTGAGTTTAAGTAACCGGGTAGTCTTCGGAACTTTTTCGGCTTCGAGAATAGTTGCCGTTCTGATATCTATTTTTGTGAAATCATCAAAAGTTATAACATCTTTTCCGGGAGCTGTTTTTGCTCCTTCTGCTTCATTTGCTTTTTTTGTTGCCAGAAGCTTATCTATCTGCTTCGTGATATCTTCATCTTCAATTTTTTCAAAGAGTAATCCGGGTTTATTGATAACGTGACCTGTAATCAGGAGGTCAGTTTTACCCGCTTCGCTCCATTTCAACTCATTGAAATTGATCCAGCCGCGTAATTTCTCCATTGAGAAAGGAAGAAATGGTTCACACACAATTGTCAGGTTTGCAGTTATCTGCAACGCAATGTTCATTATTGTCTTAACCCTTTCAGGGTCAGTCTTTATGACCTTCCAGGGTTCAGCATCAGCAAGGTATTTATTGCCAAGTCTTGCAAGATTCATTGCCTCTTTCAGTGCTTCACGGAACCTGAATGCCTCCAGGCTGGATTCCACATTTTCCCTGATCCGGGCAATTTCTTTCAAAACAGCATCATCATTTGAATCTGTTTTTCCTCTCGCGGGTACTTTCCCGTCATAATAATTATTGGTAAGCACAAGAGCCCGGTTGACAAAGTTCCCGAGAATTGCAACCAGTTCGTTGTTGTTGCGTGCCTGAAAATCTTTCCAGGTGAAATCATTATCTTTTGTCTCGGGTGCGTTGGCACAGAGGGAATATCTCAGAACATCCTGTTTCCCGGGAAAATCTTCAAGGTATTCGTGAAGCCATACAGCCCAGTTTCTTGACGTTGATATCTTGTCGTTTTCGAGATTCAGAAATTCATTGGCAGGAACATTTTCAGGAAGAATGAAGGTTCCCTCAGCATTAAGCATGGCAGGGAATATAATGCAATGGAATACAATATTATCTTTCCCTATGAAGTGAACCATCTTCGTCTCTTTATCCTTCCAGTATTTTTCCCAGTCGGGAGTAAGTTCTTTTGTAGCAGAGATATAACCTATAGGGGCATCGAACCACACATAGAGAACTTTACCTTTTGCACCTTCGACAGGTACCGGCACTCCCCAGTCGAGATCACGGCTGACAGCCCTGGGCTGCAAACCATGATCGAGCCACGATTTACACTGTCCGTAAACATTAACTTTCCATTCCTTATGATCTTCGAGAATCCATTTTTTAAGCCATGGTTCATATTTATCGAGTGGCAGATACCAATGCAAAGTTTCGCGTAATACCGGTTTGCTGCCACTGATAGTTGAGTGCGGATCGATAAGCTCATTAGGGCTTAGCGAAGTTCCGCATTTTTCACACTGGTCGCCATAGGCATTCTCATTTCCGCAAAGAGGGCATGTCCCCATAATATATCTGTCAGCAAGAAAGCAGCAAGCCTCTTCATCAAAATACTGTTCAGAAGATTTTTCAATGAATTCACCTTTATTATAAAGTGTCCTGAAAAAATCGGATGCAGTTTCGTAATGTACCTTATTTGATGTGCGTGAAAAAATGTCAAAAGCAATTCCAAAATCCTCGAATGCCTTTTTATTTATCGTGTGATATCTGTCAACAATCTCCTGCGGGCTTACACCTTCTTTGCGGGCTTTCAGAGTAATCGGAACACCATGTTCATCGGATCCGCATACTGATATCACGTCCACTCCCTTCATTCTCAGGTACCTGGTATAAATATCGGAAGGTATATAAACTCCTGCAAGATGGCCGATATGTATCGGGCCGTTGGCATAGGGAAGTGCTGAAGTGACAAGATATCTTTTAAAATTCTTCATGATATTGAAAATGAGGTGTTAACAATCTATAAAAACCGAACAAAGATAATAAATTTTACTTTCCTTTTTACCCCCCAACCCCCCAACTAGGAGGTTTAAGAAACCGGGGTTTATCTTTTAGCCCCCCTATAGGGGGGATGGGGGGTTGAAAGCTTGGAGAACGAAACAATTTGGTTTACTTTTACGTATAATATTATTTATATGTCTGCAAATAAGATACAACCCGAATATCTTAAACCCGGAGATGAGGTGGCAATAATATCACCTTCATTTTGCATTGAAGAAAAGAAACTGGTTGATGCTGTTACTTTTCTTGAAAAATGGGGCTTGAGAGTACGTGTCGGCAAAAATGCCATGAAATGTAACGGCCCTTTTGCCGGAAGTGATGAAGATCGCTTATCCGCTCTTCTGGAGATGACTAATGACCCTGAAATTAAGGCGGTTATCTGCTCAAGAGGGGGCTATGGAGTTTCAAAAATTATAGGCAAAGTTGATTTCTCTGCCTTGATGGAAAACCCAAAATGGTACGTTGGATTCAGCGATATAACCGTTTTACACATGTGGTTAAGTGAAGTTTGCGGAATTATGTCGTTGCATGGTGATATGCCTCTTAACTTTAATAATCCTGAAAAGACACGGAGTACTTTCAGATCACTGCAGAAGGCATTATTCGATGATATTCAGCCAATTGAATGGAAAGGCACCTTTTTTAAAGGTCTGAATGTGGCTGGTGAAATGACAGGAGGAAATCTTTCTCTTATCTATAGTCTGACAGGAACACCGGCAGAGCCGGTAACAAAGGGAAAGATATTATTTATTGAGGAGGTGGGAGAATATTACTATCACATCGACAGGATGATGACCTCGCTTAAGCTTGCAGGGAAACTGGAAGGATTATCTGCCTTGGTGGTTGGTGGGATGAATAAGATTGAGGAGACAAAGATTCCCTGGGGGAGGAGTATTGAAGAGACTATTTTTGGAATTGTAAGTGAATATGATTATCCTCTCTTTTTTAATTTTCCTGCCGGACATGTTGCCGATAACAGGGCATTCTATATCGGAAAGCAGGCAAAAATTGATGTTAAAGGCAAAAAAGCTACCCTTACATTCGTCTGATGATCAGAACGCCGAGATAAGAAGATCAAGGTCTTTTGAGATTATACCGAATTTCTGTCCCAATGTTTCATTTGTGAGCATACCATTATATAAATAGGCTCCGTTCCGCACACCCTGATCATTCTTCAGCAACTGGGTTATTCCACCGGCATCAGCCATACTCTGAAGCAAGGGGGTGAAAATATTACTTAGCGCTATGGATGCTGTCCGTGCAACACGCGACGGAAGATTCCATGCTGAAAAATGTATAACGCCATGTTTCTCATAAACCGGATCCTGCAGGGCACGGCATTCTGATGTTTCGATGCAACCGCCACGGTCAATACTGAGATCAATAACTACAGCTCCCTTTTTCATATTACGTACCATATCTTCAGTTATATAATACCAGGGCCGGAGATCTTCAAGTTCAATAGCGCCAATGAGCACATCGGCTGATTTAAGAGCTTTCCTTAAAACCTGGGGATGAAAGACAGATGTCTGAAGCCTCTGACCGAGCAGGTTCTGGAATCTTCTTAACTTATGGAGCGAATTGTCGAATATTCTAACCGTTGATCCAAGCCCGATAGCAGCTCTGGCAGCATATTCTCCTGCAGTATTTGCTCCTATAATGACGACCTCGGTTGGCGTAACACCTGTAATACCGCCAAGCATAACCCCTTTGCCTCCGTGCATATTGCTGAGATATTCCGATGCAACAAGAAGGGATGTTATACCACATATTTCACTCATCGACTCCACCACAGGCATAACCCTGTTGTTGTCGCGGATCTTTTCAAATGCTATTGCTGTGACTTTTTTTCTGATGAGTTTCCCAAGGGTTTCTTCATTAAGCTTAAGGACATTAAGATACGACATTACAACCTGATTGCCTTTAAGATAATCGGTTTCTTCCTCTGAAAAAGGTGCAACCTTGATTACCACATCGGCGCTATAAATCCTTGCCGGAGAGTCGCTTATAATTGCTCCGTTCTCACTGTAATCCTTATCTGTGTAATTGGCCCCAAGTCCGGCACCTTTCTGAACAAAAACCTCATTGTCACTTTCAACAAGCAGATTAACTGACTCAGGTGTAAGAGCTACTCTTTTTTCATCATCTTTATTGTCGCTTGGGATACCGATTGAAATTCTCCGGTTTTTAACAGCAGTTTCCAGGTGTTCTTCTTTTGGCATGAAAGCAGTATTGCCAAAACTGACTTTTCCGCTCTTACCTTTCTCGTTCATCATTAGGAAGGAGTTATTTCTTCAAAGGTAAAAAAATTGCAATACAGAGCAAAATCAGATATTGTTATGATACCAAAAGGGTTCGTTGCTCATTATCATCAACTGTAATTCTGACACTCACCCTTTCTGGAGGAAGAATTTCTTCGACAAGCTCAGGCCACTCCATAAAGCAGTATGAATCGCCTGACAGATACTCTTCAATACCAAAGTCAAAGACCTCTTCCTTCTTCTTAATCCTGTAGAAATCGATATGATATAAAGTTTCTCCTTTGAAAGTCCGGTATTCATTTACCAGTGTGAAAGTCGGGCTGCTGACAATATCTATGGCACCCAGAACTTCGCATATAGCTTTGATGATTGTTGTTTTACCTGCACCCATTGACCCGTAAAAGGCAAATATTCTACTATCTCCGGTATGTTTCAGAAGCTTTTTTGCAGCAGCGGACAACTGCCTTTTATCCTTTATTAATATCTTCATCTGTGTAAATACAAATTAGCTTAAACGGTTAAATTTTATTTACAACTAAAATTATAAAACAAAGTAAATCAATTATAAACAAATTCTTAAAACAACTTAAATTTACAAATAGTATTCTTATTTTTTCTGAAATTGCTTTTCATGAACTCACCCCCCGCCCCCTCTCTGCTTCGCAAAGAGGGGGTGTAATACATTGAATGTTAGCCAATTCCCCCTCTTAACTTAGTAGAGAGGGGGAAAAAAGGGGGTGAGTTCGTGGGAAGTTATTTATTAAACAGGTTCAAGACAGGCAAACGGTAACATTATCTCCTGCATCGAAATCCCTCCATGCTGGAAGGTATCCTTATAATAACCGGCATAATAGTTATAATTA
>JAUYBT010000091.1 GCA_030692905.1 Bacteroidales bacterium | reverse complement strand
CAGCAAGTTTATCAGCATAACCGGAATTCTGAATTTCAAAATTCACAGCGTCAATAATCTCTTCCATCCTCGACTGGATTATATAAGCGAGGCTTTTAAATGAAATTTCTTTCGGTTCTCTTCCGCTGATGCCCGGGATTGATACAACCTTATCCTCAGGGGCAATGTCTCCCAGAGCTGAACCGTACTGAATTTTAAGCTGTTCGGCATGTCTCTGAAGGATTGCGCAACCTTCCTTAATATCTTTTGTCACAACATTTCCACCAAACGGAATCACTGCAGTATGACGGATAATATTATCATAATATACCGCTACATCTGTTGTTCCGCCACCAATATCCACCAGTACCACTCCGGCCTCTTTTTCATCATCGGTAAGTACAGCATCTGATGATGCAAGTGGCTCCAGAATCATATCCTTCACTGTCAGATTTGCTTTCCGGATACATTTTTCAATGTTCTTTGCGGCAGCAACCTGACCTATAACAATATGAAAGTTGGCTTCCAGCCGTCTGCCGCACATGCCGATAGGGCTCTTAACCCCTGTCTCGTTATCAACGATGAAATTCTGAGGGATTACATGAATTATTTCCTCTCCGATATCGATATGGATTTTATGCATATCCTCAATCAGTTTGAATACCTCCTCTTTCTTGATTTCATCATCATATGCCTCGCGCATAATATAGCCACGGTTTTTCATACTTTTAATATGCTGACCGGCAATCCCTACAAAGACCTCTGAGAATAGAATGCCTGATCTTTTCTGTACGTCCTCCACGGTTGTCTGAATGGCGGTTACTGTCTCCTCAATATTAAGAACCACGCCTCTCTTCACACCTTTGGAAGGAGCTTTGCTAAGTCCGAGAATCTCAATCTTGCCATTCTCGTTTTTCTTACCGACAATCGCTACAATTTTTGTGGTACCGATGTCGATTGCTGCTACATACTGTTCCTTTTTGTTCATAACTTAAATATGGTTATTTCTGATTATTTTTTTTACAAACTATCTGATCTTTAAATTCCAGGTTTATTAACGAATATTTATTCCATCCAACTTCGGGTAACACCTTATCGTAGAAGGCCAACAGGTTCCTGAGCTTTCCTTTAAAATTTTCAGAGGTCCCCAGGTGTACAAGCTGGTTACCGACACGTGGAATAAGGTCAATTTCATCATTACCGTCAACATAGATCTGGTCGATCTGAGCTGACCAGAAATTGTCGTCATTTATATAATTGACCAGGTGATAAATATCCTTAAGAATTGAATTTTTAATACTTGTATCAAGGACGCTTACTCCGTTAAGCATAGCTGAGCTGATATTTACATTGCCACCGACTATGTGCAACCGTGGATTATAAAGATTTCTTCTTCTTACTACGACCCCTTCTTCATCAATAAAATAGTCTCCCCCATTATCCGGCATCACTCTCATAACCGGATCGCGCTGGTCGGCATAGACATGCACTGTTCCGTCAATTGTCATATACACTTCAGCCTCTTTTAATTCTCTCAATACATTTATTCTGCTTTCTATTTCAGCAACTGAAACCTCTTTTACGGGCTTACCAAGTATTCTTCCTGAATTTCCATATGCAAGATTTAACAATTGTCTTTTGGTAACAAAATGAAAATCAGATGAGTCTTTTATATCAATAACAATTCCTCCGCATGGTTTTGCATTTGTGGTACCGGCCAGGTAAACCGGTATTATAATAAGGTATAACACAGGAATAAATATTAATATCTTTAAAAGCTTCTTCATCTCACTCTCTCCTTCCTGAGCTTCTCTTCAATGGGACTGACAAGGGTGTCTATATCGCCGGCTCCGATTGTAAGCAGGACATCCAGTTTACTTACATCGAGTTTCCCTGGTATATCTTCTTTGTTTAGAAGTCTTCTATTCCCGGACCTCATTTTATTAAAAATCATTTCTGATGTAACTCCCTCAATCGCTTTTTCACGTGCAGGATATATGGGAAGAAGAATCACCTCATCCAGTTCATCAAGAATAACGGCAAATCCGTCAGCATGGTCGCGTGTACGTGTAAAAAGGTGCGGTTGGAAAATCCCGGTAATTTTTCTTCCGCTGAAATACTCTTTTACTGAGGTTATGCAGGTTTTTATCTCTTCCGGATGGTGTGCATAATCATCAACATAGGCAAGACCCGGCCAATTGATCCTTATATCAAACCTTCTACTGACACCCTGAAAGAGGATGACAGCTTTCCTTATTTCCTGTTCTTTAACGCCGCACATCAGTGCAATGGCAATAGCGGCAGTAAAATTTTCGATATTTATTATACCCGGGAATGCAAAATGAAGATCTTCAATTATTGTTGTGGGGGTTTTTATATTGAACCTGTAATAATTCTTGCAATGCTCAATGTTGAAGGCATTGTAATCAGCTTTGGAATCAAGTCCGTATGTAAAACAGGTCACACCCTCAGGAACAACAATTTCTTTTCGTATTTTGCTGTTTATGACCAGTTTGCCTTCCGGTCTGATTTTATTGCAGAACTCATTATATGCCTTAACCATCGTACCCTGATCACCATAGATATCAAGATGGTCGGCATTGAGCGAAGTCACTACTGCCATCAGTGGTTTAAGCCGGTGGAAGGAACGATCGAATTCGTCAGCCTCCATTACAGTATATCTGCCTTCGCCTAAGAGAAGATTTGAATCATAGTTCTTTGAGATTCCGCCAAGAAATGCAGAGCAGTCAACTTGCGACTGTTTCAATAAATGCGCAATCATAGTGGAAACAGTAGTCTTGCCGTGAGTACCGGCCACCGCCAGTGTATCTGTATTGGCTGATATTTCACCAAGAACCTCTGAACGTTTATAAAGCCAGTAACCGTTATTTCTGAAATAAGAAAGAATCCTGTTCTCGCCAGGGATAGCAGGAGTATAAACTATTAAAACCTTGTCTTTATCATAAATATTCCCGAAGAGATCAGGTAAACTGCTAACATTTTCTTCATATGAAACAGTACAGCCACATTCAATCAGTGAAAGAGTTATTCTGCTTTCAGACCTGTCGTATCCTGCAATAGTGTAACCACCCCTTTCAAAATAAAGAGCAAGGGCGCTCATGCCGATACCGCCAATCCCGACAAAATAAATTCCTTCAATATTTTTGAAATCAATCATTTTCCTGCAAGCTTAAGTATCTCTTCTGCTATTCTGATATCAGCATCCCTGTAGGCCATTTTTTGAATGTTTTCAGAAAGCACAACTCTTCTGGTTTTATCTGAAACCAGTTTAATTGCCTCATTTACAAGTATTTTAATTGCCTGATCATCAGTTATTAACACTGCAGCTTCTTTTTCTGACAAAGCTTTTGCATTTTTGGTCTGGTGATCTTCTGCAACATTTGGAGAAGGAACAAGTATTACGGGTTTCCCAACAAGGCATAGCTCGGATATGGTACCTGCACCGGCTCTCGACACGATTATATCTGCTGCTGCATAAGCATAATCCATCCTGTTAATGAATCCGTGCACCGAAATATTTTCACTGAAAGAGAGCGAAACCAGTGCCTTAACATTTTCATAGTAATGTTTCCCTGTCTGCCATAACCATTGGCAATCCGGGTCTCTAAGCATATTAATGTTATCCGAAAGGCTTTTATTAATACTTCCTGCACCAAGTGACCCACCAAGTACCAGAATCACGGGGAAGCCCTTTTTCAGATTGAAAAATGACAATGCCTCA
>JAUYBT010000090.1 GCA_030692905.1 Bacteroidales bacterium | reverse complement strand
GTCAATGAATGTTTATGGCTTTCCCTTATTACTGGCCAATATTTCAGCTGTCCTGCTGAATGTTATAGACAGATTCTCACTCAATTCATTGGCTCTTCTAAAGTATGTTGCTCTCTATACACTTGCTTTCAAAATAACCAGCGTTTTAAAACTGGTTATTGTTGATTCGATGAAACTGGCTCTAGGTCCCATGATGTTAAAACGGATAGACTCCCCTGACATTAAAAGATTCTATTCAAAGGTTCTTCTCTACTCCTCTTACGTTCTTATGTTTGCTATAGTAGGAGTTTCCCTTTTTTCATATGAATTAATTAAAATTTTAGCCGATTCTAAAGAGTACTGGGATGCTGTTGTAATTATCCCGGTTTTATCTATGTCAATTTTCTTTGTTAACATGAAGGATTTCACTGTTTATGGGTTGCATGTTGTAAAAAAAACCAGGATAATCGGAATAATTGTTGTTTTCGCCACAATTATTAGTCTTGCCCTTAACTTATTATTAATCCCGTTATGGGATATAACCGGAGCGGCAGTGGCAACACTTTTATCGCAGTTTGTTTTTTGGCTCGCTTGTTATTACTATTCTCAGAAAGAATTTTATATACCTTATGAAATCCGGAAAATAACTGTGTTGTTGCTTACCGGGGCTGTTTTATCCTTTTCCAGCTTATTTTTAAACGGATTGGATCTTCTCCCCAGGATGATTATTAAAACAGGATGCGTTGTCAGTTTCCCTTTCATACTTTATCTCTTTAATTTTTATGAACCTGTTGAATTACAGGCAATCAGAGGCTTTGTTGTCAAATGGTCAAAAATTAAAAACTTCAAAAACAATTTGAAATCTCTGAAAGGAATTGCTGATGAAATATAAAAAAGAAGAATTAAGGGCTTGCGTCTCCCATCGGCCTTAATGTGATTTTCCCCTATCAAGAATCAAGAAGCATTCTACACGGATATACACAATCAACGTAAAATTTGTACCTTGCAAAAAAAAGATTCATGATAGAAAAGTCGAAGATAAATGAGATTGTTAACAAGATTGCATTGACCTTCAATCCTGAAAAGATTTTTCTGTTTGGATCCTATGCCTCAGGCAATCCCAACCTTGATAGTGATTTGGACTTATTGATAATTCAGAACTCAAAACTACCTCGTCACAGACGGGTTTTCGAGATAAGAAAATCGTTAATTGGCAGCATGATACCGTTAGACATTATTGTTTACACACCGGAAGAATTTGAGAGTGAAAAAGAAATCAAGTATTCCTTTATTAATAATGCTATAAAGACCTCAAAATTGCTTTATGAGCGAATCTAATTCAGAGATTGTTAATACATGGATCGAGAAAGCAGACCATGATTTGGGTTCTGCCAGATTGATATTTCACCATATTCCGGATTATTTTGACACGATTGCATTTCATTGTCAGCAAGCTGTTGAGAAGTACATTAAAGCTTCTCTTATTCATCTGGACATTGAATTCCTAAGGTCACATGACTTACCTTATCTTTTATAGATATTATCAAGAAAAACAGATATTGATCCTGAAACTTTTGATAAGGCTATTCTTTTAAATGGATTTAGCGTTGAAATCAGATATCCCAATCAATTTATTCATTTGACAGAAGATGAACTAAGTTCTGCAATTTCGATCGCTGATGATTTTAGACAACTTGCTGTAAAAATTATCGGATTGAATAACAAGTAACCTTTTGATCTTTATCCTTATTCTCTTCCTTTTGCCGTGTGTCGTGCATCGTGTGTCTTTTGCCGTGTGTCATGCGTCTTGTGCCGTGCGTCGTGTATCGAATGCCCGATTTTTTCGTAACTTTGTTTAAATTCCCAGAGTTTTTTCCTTTGTGTTACTTTGTGAAGTACTTTGTTACCCTTCGTGTTAAAAAAGGGTTAACCACAAAGTATCTCTAAGGATTACACAAAGGCACTCAAAGGCTATAAATAATTACAGGTAAATACATATTTTTGTCTTTCTTTCAGGTCAATAACCTTAATAAAATTGTAATGCAAATAAAAAATAAAATCAAACCCATTCTGCCACATCTGATCGCGGTATTAATATTTATAGTGATCTCTTTTGCATATTTTTACCCTGTTCTGGAAGGTAAAGTGTTAAAAGCAAACGACTCGACTGTCTCTAAAATAAATTCGAAAGAGATACAAGACTATCGGGCAAAACAGGGGAAAGAACCATTATGGACCAACTCAATATTCAGCGGGATGCCTGCATATCTCATTTCTACCTTATACCCCGGTAACCTGATAAAGCACGTTGATACTTTTCTGAGAACATTCAGGATGCCCGTTTCTGTATTGTTTCTTTCAATGGCCGGATTTTACATTTTGTTGCTGATTTTCGGAGTCAATCCATGGCTTGCCATAACCGGGGCTATCGCTTATGGCCTGTCGTCGTTTTTCTTTCAGATTCTGGGGGCCGGACACAACACTCAGGCAATAGCTTTGGCTTATATGGCCCCGATGATAGGAGGAATTTATTACACTTACAGGTACAATGCATTAAAGGGAGCATTATTTACATCTTTCATTCTCGCTCTTGAAATCCAGGCTAATCATCCCCAGATCACATATTATGCTATGCTTTGTCTTCTTGTTTTCGGTATCGTTGAATTTGTATATTCCTTTAAGAACAAAGCGGTAATAAAATTCCTGAAAACATCAGCTTTACTGATAATACCTTTTGTCATTGCGATCGGAATAAACTTCGCGAGCCTTTATACAACTTATGAATATGGGAAATATTCAATCAGGGGGAAATCAGATCTGACATTTAAAAATAATAGTAATTCCTCCGGGTTGGATAAAAATTACATTACTGCCTGGAGTTATGGAGTTGATGAGACATTTAATCTTCTCATTCCGGATTACAAGGGTGGTTCCAGCCGCCCGTTTGAGCGTGATTCGGAAACATTTAAAGCATTAAGTCAGAGAAATGCTCAGGCTGAAGCCTATCAGTTTCAGAAATACTGGGGCACCCAACCCGGAACTGATGGACCTCACTATGTTGGGGCAATTGTCCTGTTTCTTTTTGTTCTTGGTTTGATCCTTGTAAAAGGTCCTGAGAAATGGTGGCTCCTGGCTGCAACAGTGCTGTCAATAATGCTGGCCTGGGGGAAAAACTTCATGCCCCTTTCTAACCTCTTTATCGATTATTTCCCGGGTTATAACAAGTTCAGGGCAGTGACAATGACTCTTGTAATTGCCGAGTTTTGTATTCCTTTATTGGGGATACTGGCCCTGAGAAATATCTTCAATGGTACCTCTTCAAAAAAAGAAATAATTAAAAGCCTGAAAATTGCTGCCGGGGTTACCGGGGGGTTTCTTTTGTTGATTCTGATTATTCCGGGCATTGCAGGTTCTTTCCTGGGACCAGATGAGTATGCTCTTAAGGAATGGCTCAAAACCGCCTTGATAACCGACAGGAAAGATCTGCTTAAAAACGATGCTTTCAGATCCCTGGTATTTATTTTACTGTCAGCAGGTGTGATCCTTGGTCTTATATTCGACAAGCTCCGGAAAGGGCATGCTATTCTGATAATTACCGTGCTGATTGTTTTCGATCTGTGGACCGTTGACAAGAGATATCTGAATGCTGACCGGTTTGAAAGGCCGTCTGTAATTCAAAAGTCTTTCACTCCTTCGGCAGCCGATGCATTTATCCTTAAAGATCCATCCCAGTACAGGGTTCTTAATATTACCGTTTCTACATTTAATGATAATTCTCCCACCTCATATTTTCATAAATCAATAGGGGGTTATCATGGCGCTAAAATGGAGAGATACCAGGAACTCATCGATACATCGCTGATCCGTAATTTGGAACTTATTCAGGCAGTTGGCAGCAATGCAAAGACCCTTGAAGATTTTCAGGCTGTTTTTAACAGTACTTCCGTACTTAATATGCTTAATACAAAATATTTAATTTACAATCCCGAAGCTCCCCCTTTGGTTAACCGGAATGCTCTTGGAAATGCCTGGTTTGTTGAGAAACCGGTTATGGCAGAGAATGCCAATAAAGAGATTTTAGCAATTAACTCTTTTGATCCTTCAACAGAGGCAGTAATCGATATTGTTTTTAAGGATCAGGTTAAGAAATCATCCTTCCCTGTTCTGGAGAATGAAAAGATAGAACTTGTGTCATATCAGCCCGATGAGTTGGTTTATAAATACTCGGCACGGGAAGAGAAGCTTGTAGTTTTTTCAGAGATTTATTATCCTGCAGGATGGAAAAGTTATATTGACGGGAAAGAGAGTAAATACTTTCGCGCAAATTATGTGCTGAGAGGAATGATTGTTCCGGCAGGGGATCATGAAATTAAATTTGCTTTTGAACCGGTTTCTTATATTGCCGGGAATAAAATTTCTCTTGCAAGCTCGGTTGTGTTGATCCTTTTGCTGGCTGGCTATTTCCTGACTAAACTTAAGAAGAAATTAAAGTCTGAATAGTATGGTGCATCATAACGTGTGCCCGCTCTGCTCATCTGAAAAAATATTTTTACATTTCAGATGCATTGATCATTTAATCAGTAAAGAGGAATTTGCGATATATAAATGTCCGGCATGCAAATTCGAATTTACACAGGATTATCCTGAAGAGGCTGAAATAGGTCAATATTACGATTCGGACGATTACATTTCGCACAGCGACACCTCAAAAGGGTTTTCCAATAAGATATACCGTCTGGTCAGGAACGCTATGCTGCTTAAAAAGAGAGGCATCATTAATAAGGTTACCGGTCTGCATAAAGGAAGTCTCCTCGACATAGGCAGTGGTACGGGTCATTTTGCCGGTACAATGAAAAAAGCAGGGTGGCAGGTTAAAGGAATAGAAATAAATGAAAAAGCCCGCGATTTCTCCATATCACGGTTTGGTCTGGAAATTATTGGCCCCGGACAGATATCAACATTGGAGGCAGATAGTTTCGACTGCATCACCCTCTGGCACGTTCTTGAACATTTCCACGACCCGTTTAAATACGCTTCTGATATCTTTCGTTTATTAAAACCTGGAGGCATGTGTGTTATTGCTTTGCCAAATTGCAGTTCGTACGATGCAAAACATTATGGCCGTTTCTGGGCTGCTTATGATGTTCCGAGGCATTTATGGCATTTCAATCCTTCTACATTCAGACTTTTTTCTGAAAAAACAGGGTTCATATTAGAAAATCTCAGGAGTCTTCCACTTGATGTATTTTATATTTCCCTTTTAAGTGAAAGATATAAAGGTTCAGGATTGTCTTTCATAACAGGAATAGCAAAGGCTAAGCTGTTTGCTTTTTTATCGGTTTTAAAAAGAAGGAGGAGCAGTTCAGTGATTTATATCTTAAGAAAACCAATTGGTTAAACGGAGACTTAAGATTCCTCGCTATCGCTCGGAATGAAGCGAAGCGCAATGACAGAAATGAGATTATTCAGTAATGAGAGAGATAGATTCCTCGCTATCGCTCGGAATGACAGGCTTTTGCAGGGGACAGGGATATAAAGTGCGGGCGTTGTCCGCACTTTATATCCCTCCCACGACTCCCCAACTGTGTCATTCCGAATGAAGCGCAGCGGAATGAGGAATCTCCACTCAGAGTAACAGAAATGGGATTAATCGCCTTGAAAAACAGAGCATCGGAATGAGGAATCTCACTGAAAAGTAACAAAGTGGATAGATCAATAACGATCAAGCCAGCGAAATCTTCTGGCATTATCTCCAAACTTAAGTGCAAGTGTTATCTCATGTGTCCCGTAGGTAATTCTCTGAATTTCCTGAAGAGTGAAATCAAATGCGTATCCGATAAAGATATTATTGTATTTTACTCCAAGGTTTGCTATTAATGCTCCGCTTGTCCGGAAAGCCAATCCTGCCCAGAAATCCTGATTGTAGATATATGTAACACCTATATCGGCTTGTGGTTTAAGTTGTTCTGACATCATTAAGAGGAAAGCTGGTTGGATTTCTATATAACTTCCCGAACTAAAATTATATGATCCGAAAAGGTAATAGTGCCTGCTCATTTTGAAATTT
This sequence comes from Bacteroidales bacterium, assembly GCA_030692905.1. Classification (GTDB taxonomy): domain Bacteria; phylum Bacteroidota; class Bacteroidia; order Bacteroidales; family VadinHA17; genus LD21. The sequence goes on along the minus strand of JAUYBT010000090.1, from coordinate 1,502 downwards.
TTATAGGCATAATTCCCGATTTTAGCTGACGCTTCGAATAGCTGATCTGCAGAAAAACCAAAGCTGTACTTCGCATTAAGAAGATAGGCGCCGAAAGTAACATCAGGGACGAACATCCCCCGACGAAGATTATTGTTCAGCAATGGTTCATTCGGGTCTTCAAAATTTATCTCCTTCTCATTTATTTTATAATGATAGCCGGTAAGAGCAAGTCCCATAGAGAGTTGAGTGCTATTACGTAACCACGTATGATATGCATATGAAGCCTGGAAACCTGTTCTTTGAACCAATCCGTTCTTATCGCTGAATATGTATCCACCCAAACCAACCTTTCCATCGGATTTTGGCCTGTAAACCTGCCGGTTCCCCCGGGTTTGTTTAAGAATATAGCTTTTCTTAAGCACCCTTGTCTGCATACTGAAAGAAACGGTCCGGGGTGCGCCATAATAACCAACCCATTGTTCCCTGGCTGTAAGATTAACGCTTGTATAACCGTCACTTCCTGCAACAGCCGGGTTGATAAGAAATTTGTTATAAAGGTACTGGCTATATAATGGTAGTTGTTGTCCGAAAGTCAGATTGCCAATCAGAAACAATAATAATATGAAAGCCGGTTTTCTCACAAGAGCTTAAAAAATATTAAATTTTATCTTACTATCGTCACATTACCAACAAACGGTTTCGATCCGTTATGCAAATCAATAATATAATGATAAGAGTCAATTGGAAGTGAAGACCCATTGCTCTTTCCATCCCATGGTTGCGGATATCCTTTTTCCGATCTCCAGATAATTTCTCCCCACCTGTTAAATATCTTTATTTCCATTCCCGGATATAACTCAATCATACCAATATTCCAGACATCATTAATCAGGTCGCCGTTCGGGGAAATCGCATCTGGAATTATCAGACAGGTTTCATTTAATGGCTCAATAATAACCGAGTCTTTAATTGAACATCCATTCAGGTCCTTAACTGAAACTTTGTAAAATCCTTTCAGAATATTTGATACATTCCTGCCGGTTGAATTATCAGACCATTTGTATGAATAATCCGTTCCCATAACCCCGCCGGTAACATTTAATCTTATCTCTCCATCAGGTTTATCAGGACAGAATGGCTGGGATATATCGAAGACGAGTTTCATAGGATCAGGCTCGGTAAGTGTAATTGTTGAATCGGCATAGCAATTATTTTCATCTGTAATAATAACACTGTAATCGCCGGCCGAAAGATTCATCCTTGTTTTGCCAAAAATACCATCGTCCCAGAGGTAATCAACCGTTTTCACCTGATTAAGCGGTTCAATATCAATATAACCTGTACTATCTCCGGCACAATTTATATTAAACCCGCCGGCCGTGCTTGACGACAAAGTGAATGTCATACCAAGTTTGCCCGGCTCTGTGAGATTAATTGTTTCTGTTGCAGTGCAGTAATTACTGTCAGTGATCAATAAATTATACTGTCCGGCTTTAAGGTCTGAAATATTTTTTGTTGTT
>JAUYBT010000080.1 GCA_030692905.1 Bacteroidales bacterium | reverse complement strand
TCTGCCCTTAGTATGGGAATTAACTTAATGCAGCACGGAAATATTGATAATGTAATCTGGTCCGACTTTATCTTATTCGCCGGAAACGGTGTTCTTATTCTTATAAGCTACCCCTTAATATTTATTTTCGAAAAGAAATTTTTATTTCTTTCAGATACTACATTGCTTGAACTGGCAGACACAAATCAGCCCCTGTTAAGAAAACTTGCAGAAGAGGCTCCCGGCTCATTCCAGCATTCGCTTCAGGTTGCCAACCTTGCCGAGGAGGCAGCAAGGATAACAGGCGCAAACCTACTTCTGGTAAGAACAGGCGCTCTTTATCATGATATCGGCAAAATTGCCAATCCGAAATACTATGTTGAAAATCAGACCGATGGGTTGAGCCCTCACCACAATCTTAATCCGGAGGATAGTGCAAAAGTGATAATTAATCATGTTAAAAACGGAGTAGTGCTGGCTAAGAATTACAAGATTCCTGTTCAGATTATCGATTTTATCCGGACACATCATGGGACTACCATTGCGTTTTACTTCTTCAGGAAATACACCGAGCAGCATCCCAGGGATACGAGTATGGAAAAAGAGTTTACATACCCCGGACCAAAGCCATTTTCAAAAGAGACAGCAGTTGTGATGATGGCAGATGCTGTGGAAGCATCTTCAAGAAGTCTTGTAAAATATACCGAAGAAACTATAAGTGAGCTGGTTGAAAAAATAATTTACGTCCAGGAACAGGATGGTCAGTTCTCTGATGTGCCGCTTACTTACAAAGATATTTCTGATATCAAGAATGTTTTCAAGAAAAGACTTTCTAATATCTATCATATAAGGATTGCTTACCCTGAGCGGGACTCAACACCGGGTTAGCGCATATCAATAACCTCGACTCCTTTAAATTTCCCGGGCTGAAAAATAAAAGCATCAGGATCAGGCTTCAGTTTCAGGTTATATTCCTGGACATGAAGAGTAACAACTATCCCGTCCCGTTTCTTATATTCTAAACTCCTGAGATTCAACTTGGTTTTGCCTATGGAAAGCCGAACCCTCAGGAGATCGCTTTTTATATCTTCGGGATAGAGATCGATAATATATGAGTCTGATCTCTCTTCAATGAGCCTGCTCTTATAACCATTTTTGTACATTGAGAAAATTGCTGAAGGACGATTCTGAAATGAATTGTCTTTTTTGTCAGCCATTGTTATTGTAACCTCTTTTTCAGCAGGAAGATAACTCCACGATGTTTCACCGTTAAACCATATAATATTATCGGTCAGGTCCAGTTTATATTTATCCTTGCTGAGAATGATGGATCCTGTCAATGTATCATTTGTGTTTTCCATCTGGTCAGTTGTAACCATGTGGAATTTCATTGAAACAGACGGAGCTCTAAGAGCGCTTACCGAGAATTTATCAAGGATTTTAATCGCTTGCTGATCATTTTGTCCGCTGGCATTCAGAGTCAACAGAAGAACTACTGAAAAATTTATTATTGAGGTTCTCATTTTGATGGCTTTATTCCAGACGCCTCAAAATCTGTTCCAAAGCAATAAAGTCGGAGCAGAGAACATCCCTGGCTTTGCTTCCTTCGAACGGTCCTACAATACCTGCAGCCTCGAGTTGGTCAATAATTCTTCCTGCCCTGTTGTACCCGATCGAAAGTTTTCTCTGAATTAACGATGTGGAACCCTGCTGATGCTGAACAACAAGTCTTGCAGCGTCATCGAACATCGGATCTCTCTTACGAAGGTCAAGATCAAAAACGCCAGACTCACTATCATCGATATACTCCGGAAGATGCATGGCATCGGCATAACCTTTCTGAGATCCGATAAATTCAGTCAGCTCTTCAATTTCCGGGGTGTCGATAAATGCACACTGTACCCTTACCGGTTCGTTTCCTGCTGATACAAGCATATCTCCGCGTCCAACCAGCCTGTCAGCACCTGTAGCATCGAGAATAGTCCGCGAATCGATAGATGAGAAAACACGAAAGGCGATTCGTGTCGGGAAATTGGCTTTAATAAATCCGGTGATGATGTTCGTTGATGGTCTTTGAGTAGAAATGATAAGATGTATTCCGATAGCCCTGGCAAGTTGTGCAAGCCTGCCTATCGGTCCCTCAATTTCCCTCCCGGCCGTCATTATCAGATCGGCAAACTCATCAATGATCAGAACTATGTATGGTAAATACTTGTGGCCTTTTTCAGGATTCAGTTTCCTTGAAATGAACTTTTCATTATACTCCTTGATATTACGCGACTGGGCTGCTTTAAGCAGCTCAAGTCTGTTGTCCATCTCGATGCATAATGAGTTCAGAGTATTTATAACTTTTTGAGTATCAGTGATTATTGCATCCTCTTCTCCCGGAAGCTTGGCAAGAAAATGCCTCTCGATCTTCGTATATAATGGTAGTTCAACTCTCTTGGGATCGATGAGTACAAATTTAACTTCGGCAGGATGCTTCTTGTAGAGAATTGATGTGATGATGGCATTAATCCCGACAGATTTTCCCTGGCCGGTTGCTCCGGCAACCAGAAGGTGAGGCATTTTAGTCAGATCAACGATATACGGTTCGTTAGTAATTGTCCTCCCCAGCGCAAGGGCAATATCAAACTTTGTCTCCTGGAAGGCTTTTGAGGTGATAAGCGATCGCATGGAAACTATTTCAGGTTTTTTGTTTGGAACCTCGATACCTACGGTTCCCCTTCCGGGAATAGGAGCGATAATCCTTATCCCGAGTGCAGAAAGGTTAAGGGCGATATCATCCTCAAGCGATTTAATGCGTGCCAGCCTGATCCCCCGTTCAGGTACAATCTCATATAAAGTTACTGTCGGTCCGATGGTTGCAGAGATACTTTTTATGCTGATCTTATGGTCTCCGAGGGTCTTGATGATATTTTCTTTGTTCTCAAAAACTTCAGTATTATCAAAGGCACTTTCTGATTTGTGTTCCTTCAGAATTGAGACAGGAGGAAACTTATAACGCGGAAGATCGAGGCGTGGGTCATAGTCTTCCATTAATTTATCAACCTCCTGATCGGAGAGATTATCGCCTGCATCGGGACGTGTAATATTTATCGGAACCTCATGGTCAGGCGGCACATCCTGTCCGTCATTATCAAAATCACGTATTATAGAACCTGTGGTTAAGAGTTCCGGAATTTCTCCATCAATATCATCAGGATCGATGTTGATGTTCGTGTTTTTTACTACAAATTCAACCTGATTATTCGCAGGTTTTTTAATCTTCAGGAAGGCAGGTAATCTTAATCTGAAGGATTCCGGTTTGACCTTTAATGCAAAAACCAGATATGTTATGGTTATAAATGCTATAAGTAACCCGGTTCCGGTCTTCCCCATAAAAGGATTCAACCAATTGGTTATAAGATAACCCTGTGCTCCTCCGGGGCCGCTTCCCAGATAACCATCTAACTTTCCAAAAATAAAACCAAGTATAAGTGATAGAATGATTGTTGCAAAAATAAATTTAGTGACAAGTTTAAAGATTTTGATATTCGGAAAATTTAGAAGATATAATCCAATTGAACCAAATATGAGCGGAATGAAAAAGGCGCCATAACCAAATCCGAAATTGATTATCATTTTAGCAAGAAAATGCCCACTCTTGCCAGACCAGTTTTTTACTCCGACTTCAGGTCCTGATATTACATCTGAATTCGAAAGGCTCAGGTCTGTTTTCCACCAGAAGATGTATGAAACACATGCCAGAAGAAGATATAATGCAAAAACTGATATGAGAATACCAAAAACAAATTTGATCCTCTCATCAGTAAAGAAGGATTTGGATTTTTCAGAACTTTTTGCAGCTTTAGTACTTTTCTTGCCAACCTCTTCCTTCTCTTTATTCATCTCTGCCTGAAATTTTGTCAAAACAATAATCGTTTTTAAACACAATCCAAAGGTAATAATTTTGAGCCTTACACAAAAAAGATACAAATGATTTCACTATTAGTTGCTGTGCCCGGCACCCGGCACCTATAGGCTTATCATCTTATTAATAAACTTATTGATTTCTTCCCTCGATACTCTTATGAATTTATCTCTTCTTTCAAATGTCTCATCAGCAATGTCCTTTTTGTATACTGTTTCAGCATTGAAATGCAGCTCATAAGGACCCATAAAAAAGAAAAAGCTCATAAGGACCCCATCAATCTGGTTGAATGGAGTTGAGGCATTGAAATTCT
>JAUYBT010000234.1 GCA_030692905.1 Bacteroidales bacterium | reverse complement strand
AAGGGTAATTACAAATGACCTTCTTTTATTATTTCATCATCCACAAGAATTCGTCCGCAGTATTCACAGACAATGATTTTCTTTCTTGATTTGATATCGAGCTGTCTCTGGGGCGGGATCTGATTAAAACAACCACCACATGCATCCCTCTGAACAGGCACCACTGCCAGACCATTTCGCGCATTGGAACGGATCCTCTTGTATGCTGTCAGTAACCTTTCTTCAATTATTTTCTCAATCTTTTCAGATTTTTTATAAAGACCCTCTTCCTCTTTCTGGGTATCAGAAATGATTTCATCAAGCTCTGATTTTTTAATTTCCAGATCTGCTTTACGGTCAGCAAGTGTAACTTCTGAATCAGCAATAACCAGCTTCTTTTCTCCAATCAGAAAGTTGAACTCCTTAATTTTTTTATTAAATAATTCAATTTCCAGATTCTGATATTCAATCTCTTTTGAAAGAGAATCAAATTCCCTGTTGTTTTTTACATTTTTTTGCTGCTCCTCGTATTTTTTTATCAGAGCTTCGGCATCGGTTATCTCATTATTCTTCTTTGAAACCGATTTCTCCAGGTTAACAACCTCTTCTTTGAGATTCCCTAACCTTGTCTCAAGTCCTGCTATTTCATCTTCCAGATCCTGTACCTCAAGAGGTAACTCTCCTCTTAGTGTTTTAATTTTATCTATCTCTGAATCAACTAACTGTAGACCGAATAATGCTCTTAGTCTCTCTTCTACAGAAATCTCAGACTCATGTGATTTTGCCTTTTCCATTTTTACAAATAATTTATCGGATTCGTATTTGTTTCTGAAAACCGGACTGCAAATTTAGGGAATTTTTTAACAATCAGGTCGTATAAAATTTCTGTTGAGAATTTTTCGCTTTCAAAATGCCCGGTATCAACAAGCAGAATCTTATCATCGGCATCAAAAAAATTATGATATTTAATATCGGCAGTTATAAAAGCATCAGCTTCGGAAGATATAGCCACATTAAGTAGTGAAGCACCAGAACCGCCACAAAGCGCAACCTTTTTTACCGGTTTTCCTGTTGGCTTCGTGTATCTGACCCCCCTTGCATCAAAAACTGAAGAAACAAGTTTCAAAAAATCTTCTTCACACATTGCATCATTAAATTCTCCAATACATCCTAACCCGATCTCAACATTATTATTTTCAAGAGTGTAAATATCATATGCAACCTCTTCATAAGGATGAACCTCAAGAAGGACCTTTATCACTTTCTCTTTCAAATGAGAAAAAAGTACTGTTTCAAACCTTATCTCTTTTTCAAAATGGATCTTTCCTTTTTCACCAACAAAAGGTTTGGTGTTTTCGTTTCCCCTGAAACTACCTGTTCCCGAAATAGTGAATCCACACTGGTCATAATTGCCAATCACTCCTGCTCCTGCCTTAAAGATCGCTTCCCTCACTTTTTCAAGATGAGATTCAGGAATGTATGTAACAAGTTTTACTAAACTGTTTTTTACAGGTGACAATACTTTTATATTGTGAAGCTTGAGCTTTTCTGCCATTTTTCTGCTTACTCCGTTGCTGAAAACATCAAGATTAGTATGAGATGAATAGATGGCTATATCATGTTTAACAGCTTTATACAGGATCCTTTCTGTAAATGTTCTGCCGGTAATCTTCTTTATCTCGTTGAATATCAGAGGATGGTGTGAAACAATAACATCGCATTTTCCTGAGACCGCCTCATCAATGACCTCCTCAGTAACATCAAGAGTTATCAATGCCGAAGATACCTCCTTCTCCGGAAAACCAACCTGAAGTCCCGAATTGTCATAACCTTCCTGGAATGACAATGGCACCGCTGAATCGAGATAAGAACAAAGATCTTTTAACTTCATATTAAATATTATCTCTTATGTCCATTAGTATAGTTTTAATCTTCTGCAGCGACTCGTTAATCTCAAACTTATAATCCGTTTCATCCCACTTTTCAGATAGTTTCTTCTTTGCACCTGAAAGTGTCATGCCTTCCTCTTTTACAAGGTGATGGATTATCCTCAGGTTTTTAATATCTGCCGGTGTAAACAGCCTGTTCCCCTTTTTATTCTTCATGGGCTTCAGAATATCGAATTCATTCTCCCAGAAACGGACTGTTGAGACTGGTACTTCCAGCATTTCAGCTACTTCCCCTATAGAATAATAGAGCTTTTCGACTTTTTTTTCTTTATATGGCATAATCAAAAGTGTAATAAGTGAAAAGTGAAAAGTGAAAAGTGAAAAGTGAAAAAACAAATTTTCAAATTTTCAAATTTTCAAATTAATATAATAACTGGTCTCTTCATAATAATGTTTAAAAAAAACCTAATCAAAAGATTGACCGGTTTTAGAAGCAACTTCGATTATCCTTTCATATTCTTCAGCAGTAAGGTCATTAAAATAATAGTTTACAGGATCGACATTTACACCGTTGATTTTTATCTCATAATGGAGATGAGGTGCCCACGACATTCCTGTGCTTCCAACAAAACCTATTACATCTCCCCTCTGTACTTTTTGTCCTTTTATCACATTGGAACTCAGAAGATGTCCATATATACTTGTATAACCAAAGCCATGATCGATAATGATATGATTACCAAGCCCCCTTTGTGCTAATTGTACATCAACAACCACACCATCGCCTGTTGCGTAAATATCAGTACCAGAGGGAGCAGTAAAATCCATTCCATTATGGAATTTTGTGATTTTATAAAAAGGATGTATTCTCCAACCGTAGCCTGATGCTGTCCTTGTAAGATCCTTATTGGAAATAGGAAGTATGGCAGGGATACATCGCAGTATATCCTCTTTTCCCTTTGCAAGAGCAATCAGGTCATCGAATGATTTTGATTGAACATAAATCTTTTTCCTGATTATGTCGAGTCTTTTGGATGTTTCAATAACAAGGTTTGAGTTGCTATAACCCTCCAGTGCATCATATCTGTTAACACCCCCTGCACCTCCTTCTCTCAGGGTAGCCGGTGTAGGTTCTGCTTCAAAAATGGTTCTGTAAAGATTATCATCAGTTTTCTGAAGACCCTCAAGTACATTTTCAATATTTGCCATCTCCCTGTGAATCAGGTCGTACTGAATAGTCATTTGCTCAACCTCACGCTTCAGCGCTTTCTCCTTGGGAGAATCGAAGAAGGAAGTAAAAATGACCCAATAAAATAAAGCAACAATGACCGACCCTATAAAGTAAGCTAAAAACCTAAGTGACAATGCTTTGAGGCCGAGTCTGACTTTGTCGAAACTCAGAGAATCGGGATTAAATTTATATTTTATGCGTGGCATGATATGGCAAAGATAATCAATTCTGAAAAAAAATGAAACTCAGCATTCTATTACGAAGTACGGGAAGGATGGAATTAAACAATGTGAAGGGGTTTATTTGAATTTTGATTCTGACTCAAGCGTCTGAATCATTTCATTGTATTCCTCAGCAGTAATATCTTCATTAAAGAAATTAACAGGATTCATATGCTTCCCGAATTTTTCAATCTGATAATGAAGATGAGGTCCGGTGGATAACCCTGTGCTTCCGCTGAGTCCAATAAGATCTCCTCTTTTTACATTCATCCCCATAACAACTTTAATATTACTGAGATGACCATAAGTAGTCTGAAGACCATAACCATGATCTATTACAATGCAATTCCCGAATCCGCCTGAGCTCCGACCTGATTCAATAACTTTACCGTCGCCTGTTGCATACACTTCAGTACCATAAGGAACATGAAAATCCAGCCCATCATGCGGACGGGGTGTGCCAAGTACAGGATGAATTTTCCGGAACCCGAATCGATCACCCAGACGGTATTTTACAGCAACAGGTTTTATTATCGGAAGATGATCCATCTCCTTTTTCCACTCTGCAGATCGTTCTGCAATCGTTTTAAAGGATTCGTTCTGGATATATGCCATATTTTTTATTACTTCTACTTTAGACCGGGTTGAAATAAGAAGATATGAATTCATATATCCTGTCATATAGCGGAATCTGTCAATACCTCCATAACCTGCCATTCTGTAAGATTCAGGAATACTATCCATTTCGAGTATCGGACGGTAGCGCCTGTCATCAGAGAGCCTGAAACTGTTAAGAGAGGCTTGTGAATTATCTAACTCTCTGTTGATAAGAGAATACTGAAGCTTCATATTTTCAACCTGCTGACTGAGCATCTTCTCTTTAGGCGATACAACGATGTTCTCAAATACAGTACCATAAAGTACTGCTATTATAATAGAAACGGAAAACCACAAAAAGAAACGTAAAAGCTTTACCTTCCAGTGAAGTTTTACCAGCTTGTATTGCAGATCAGACAAATCAAACACATATTTACGGTTTCGTAACAAAGGGCAGTGATTTTTGAATTTTTATTTTGGTAACCGACAAATCTAAACCAAATAAATTAATTTTACAAACCAAAATTCAGGTATATTTACATAACACACATGGTAATTAAAATGAAGGCACAGGAACTCAGGCAGTTGTTTTTTGAATTTTTCAGGTCAAAAGGTCATACTATCGTGCCCTCTGCACCAATGGTAGTTAAAAATGACCCCACACTTATGTTTACCAATGCAGGAATGAACCAGTTCAAAGATATATTCCTCGGGAACCGGCAACCTGTAAGCAGAAGGGTTGCCAACTCTCAGAAATGCCTCAGGGTATCCGGCAAACATAATGATCTTGAGGAGGTTGGCCATGACACTTACCATCATACAATGTTTGAAATGCTTGGTAACTGGTCGTTCGGTGATTATTTTAAAAAAGAGGCTATTGAATGGGGATGGGAACTGCTTGTTAAAAGGCTTGGAATACCTGAAGACAGGTTATATGCAACAATTTTTGAAGGAAACAGAGAAGATAATGTACCGCGCGATAATGAAGCGTTCGGATACTGGGAAAAATGCTTTTCAAAGCCGGAAGGAAGGATCCTCGAAGGATCAAAAAAGGATAACTTCTGGGAGATGGGCGAAACCGGTCCGTGTGGTCCATGTTCAGAGATCCATGTTGACATAAGGGATGATGAAGAGAGAAAAAAAATACCGGGAAAAGAACTGGTGAATAAGGGTCATCCGCATGTAATTGAGATCTGGAATCTTGTATTTATTCAATATAACCGCCGTTCCGACGGAGTACTCGAACAACTCCCTTCAAAACATGTAGATACAGGAATGGGATTTGAGAGACTTTGCATGGTAGTACAGGGTAAAAAATCAAATTACGATACTGATATTTTTCAGTCTGTAATAAAGGAGATTTCTGCAATTACCGGTAAAAATTACGGAGTAAACGAAAAATGGGATATTGCCCTGCGGGTTGTTGCTGATCACCTGAGAGCTGTTTCTTTCTCGATAGCCGATGGCCAGCTTCCTTCAAATAACAAGGCAGGTTATGTTATAAGAAGAATTCTCCGTCGTGCAGTAAGATATGGTTACAATAACCTGGGTATTGAGGAACCGTTTATGTATCAGCTTGTTCCTGTTCTTGCCCGGACCATGGGCAACCAGTACCCTGAACTTCAGTCTGGTAAAGAGCAGATCGCGAAAATCATATATGAGGAAGAGACTGCCTTCCTTAAAACTCTTGGAAAAGGGTTGAAAATGATTGAAAGAATGATTGCTGATCTCAGAAAAGAACATAAGAATGTACTACCCGGGAAAGTAGCTTTTGAGATGTACGATACTTTTGGTTTTCCTGTTGATCTTACGCAACTCATTCTTAAAGAGAACGATATGCATCTCGATTTTAAAGGATTTGAAGATGAAATGAAGAATCAGAAGGATCGATCGCGTGAGGATGCTTCAGTGGAAGAAGCCGATTGGACCATTGTTAATGATATTGAAGGTACTGAATTCACCGGTTATGAAAAAACTGAAGATGAAGTGCTCATAACAAAATATCGTACCATTAAGGTCAAGGGTAAAGAGAGCTGTCATCTGGTATTTAACAAAACTCCTTTTTACGCAGAATCTGGCGGTCAGACCGGTGATACCGGCCAGATAATTTCGGGAAACGAAAAAATTGCAATCACTGATACTGTTAAAGAAAACAATCTTGTAATTCATATTACGAAGAAATTGCCTTCTGATCCATCTGAAGTTTTCAGGGCCACAGTGGATATTGAAAAGCGTTTAATGACAGCAAATAACCATACTGCTACTCACCTGATTCATTTTGCTTTACGTTCCATTCTCGGGAACCATGTGGAACAGAAAGGCTCTCTTGTCACTCCTGATCGTCTCCGTTTCGACTTCAGCCATTTCAGCAAGTTGAGTAAGGAGAAATTATCGAAGGTGGAAGAAATGGTAAACTTCATGATAAGGGAAAATCACTGTAGTAAAGTAACTAATGGTGTGTCTATGGAAAAGGCTCAATCGATGGGAGCTATGGCACTGTTTGGAGAAAAATACGGCGACACGGTAAGAGTTGTTGAATTTGGGAAATCGATAGAGCTGTGTGGTGGCACACATGTTGAAGCTACCGGTACTATTGGTATTGTGAAAATAGTTTCAGAAGGAGCCATTGCAGCCGGCATAAGGAGAATTGAAGCCGTAACGGCATCAAAAGCTGAGGAATACATTAACAAGAGATTAAAAACGGTTGATGAGATAGCTTCCCTTTTAAAGAGCACCGGCAGTATTACGGAAAATGTTGAGAAACTTATTGCTGAAAATTCGTCTCAGAAGAAGATGATTGAG
>JAUYBT010000046.1 GCA_030692905.1 Bacteroidales bacterium | reverse complement strand
GAAAATATGCGGTGTTTGCCCGGGTTGTCATCATATGGCATCGGGCAAGGCTGTAGATGTTGTATTCGGTGTCGAACCTCCACCCACTGCAAAGAAACTCAGGGAGCTTTTTTATATGGCACATTTTATCCATAGTCATATTGCCCATTTTTATGCTCTTGCAGCTCCCGATTTCGTTGTTGGTCCAGATGCACCACCGTCTAAAAGAAACATACTGGGAGTGATTGAAAAGGTCGGTAAGGAAATCGGGACGGAAGTTATTAAACAACGTCGTTTAGCCCAGGAAATCCAGGCTCTGCTTGGCGGGACACCAGACTTTTATGGTGATGAATATCCCCGGTGGTGTAAGAAGAGGGCTTTCCGAACAGGAACGAGACGATATCATTAGAATATTTTTAATAATATTTTTAATAAGGAATGAAAAAAGTTGAAATGGAAGAATGGGCTGACCCGGAACTATTAAAGGAAGTTCGTAAATATGGGAAATTCGATACTAATGCATGCCTTAATTGTGGCGGCTGCACAATTACCTGTGCTTTATCGTCAAACGAGACAATTGTTTCACCCCGCATATGTCTTCAGTATGTTCGGACAGGATTGAGAAAAAGATTATTAAGCAGTTTAGACCCGTGGCTTTGCTACTACTGTGGTTCCTGTTCTACATCATGTCCGAGGCAGGCAGATCCTGGGGAAACGATGATGACTCTCAGACGATATTTCACTGCACAATACGACTGGACAGGACTTGCAAAAAAACTTTATACTTCCAAAGTATGGGAATTTGCTGCAATTTTTCTTTTAGCAGGAATAGTTTTTCTTGTATGGACGTTACTACCCGGCTTGGGATTACCAACAACTTCTGATGGAATGTCTTTTAACGACCTGGCACCAGCAAAAATTGTTCATTTCGTTGATATGGTTGTTGCTATTTTACTTGCCGGCTTGTTACTATCCTTTGTCTTCAATATGTATTTGAAAACATTAAAAAGCGATAAAAGTTTAAAAATACCGCTTAAATTATATATCACTGAGATGGGAAATATGGTTTTTAATTTTCTCTTTCAATGGCGTTTCTCTCAATGTGAAAAAGACACTAAATCTTTCTTTATACGACTTCGTGAAGGAAAATATAATTACTGGATAATTCATTTCCTGCTTATGTCCGGTTATGCTTTGTTATTCCTTATGATTGTCTTTTTCTTATCGTGGTTCCAGGGTAAAGACGAATCTTACCACTGGTGGAATATACAAAGAATATTAGGTTTTTATGGAACCATAATGCTTATTTTCGGGACAATTTACTTTTTAATTAGAAGAATTAAAAAGGATACTGAAAAAAGTAAATTCTCTCACGCTACCGATTGGACTTTTATTATACTATTATTATTAACAACTCTCACAGGTATTGCAATATTTATTTGCAGAATTACTAACGCCCCATTAGTTGGATTTTATATGTATTTAATTCACCTGATGGTTGCTATTCCAATGCTAATGATAGAAGTGCCGTTTTCAAAATGGGCACATCTCGCGTACAGACCAGTTGCTATTTATTTTTACAGGATTAAAGAAAAAGCATTCCAGTTACAACAGCAAAAATTAAATAAATTATCTACAACGGAGGTGAAAAATGTCGGATAAAGTAGGAGCAGTAGCGGTTTTAGGCGGCGGCATAAGCGGTATGCAAGCCGCATTAGATTTAGCTGAATCAGGACTTAAAGTTTACCTTGTTGACAATAAACCCGCCATCGGGGGAGTAATGGCTCAACTGGATAAAACCTTCCCTACTAACGATTGTGCTATGTGTACTATGGCACCACGCTTAGTTGAGATAGGAAGGCATAAAGATATAGAAATAATTACATTATCGGATATTGAAAAAATAGAGGGTGAGGCAGGAAATTTTAAAGTAATCCTTAATAAAAAACCCAGATACATAAACGAAGAAAAATGCACCGGATGCGGAACATGTATAACTAACTGCCCAACAAGAAATAAAGTCCAGCCCATTGAAAAAACAAAAGTGGAACTTGAGCCACAATTCAAGGACAAAGTTACTGAAATAATCCGGATAAATAAGGATAGAAAGGGTCCGCTAATGACAATCCTTCAACAAATAAATTCCACATTCAACTATCTTCCCGAAAATGTTTTAAATTACGTCTCACAGGAAGTCGGGTATCCGTTATCTCATATTTTAAAGATCGCGACCTTTTACAGTTCCTTAAGCATTGTTCCAAGAGGCAAACATATAATAAATGTTTGTATGGGAACAGCCTGCTACGTGAAAGGAAGCGGGAGGCTGATGGAAAGATTAAGCGATGTCCTCGAAATAAAAGAAAATGAAACTACTCCTAACATGTTATTTACTCTTAAATTGGTGAGGTGCATTGGTTGCTGCGGTCTTGCACCTGCTATAATGATTGGAGATAATGTTTATGGTAAATTAACTCCAAAGGATATCCCGGGAATTATTGAAAAATATAAAACTATAATATAACTATGGCACAACTAACCTTAGATGAATTAAGAAAAAAAAGAAAAGAAGCCCAGAAGGGCATTTACCTTAGAGAAGGGAAATATAAAAGTAAGATAATAGTTCATATGGGGACATGTGGCATTGCGGTAGGTGCAAGAGAGATAGTTACTGCATTTCTCGAAGAAATTGAAATCTTAACTGAAAAGGATGTGATACTTACAACATCGGGCTGTGCGGGTCTATGTTCAATGGAACCAATGGCCACCGTTGAACTCCTGAATTCGCCATCAGTTAAATATGGTAACCTGACCACTGATAAAGCAAGGAGGATTTTCAAAGAACATATTCTCGGTGGCAATATTGTCACAGATTATGCTATTGGCATTGGCTCAGAAAAAGGAGGTTGAAAATGGCTGTAAGAAGAATAGAATTAATGCTCTGCACGGGTACAGGATGTGTTGCCGGCGGAGCATTCAGAATTTCCGAGGCTCTTGAAAAAGAAATCCAGAAGCAGGGACTCGAAAAGGAGATATCTGTTATTATAACCGGTTGTAATGGCTTTTGTGGACACGGACCTCTTATGTTGGTTCAACCCGATGGAATCTTCTATGGGTTTTTAACCCCGGAGGATATTCCCTTTCTTGTTCAGGAACATTTCCTGAAAGGCAGACCTGTTAAAAAACTTATGTTTTCTCCTCCTGAAAAGAAAGAGCCCGTTCCATTATTATCGGAAATCCCATTCTTCAAGAAGCAGCTACTTATTGTCTTGAGAAATAGGGGAATAATTGACCCTGAAAAGATTGATGAATATATTGCAAGGGATGGCTTTACTGCTCTTGAAAAGGTTCTGACTTCAATGACACCTGATGATGTCATTAATGAAATTACACGCTCAGGATTGAGAGGAAGAGGTGGTGCAGGATTTCCAACAGGGACTAAATGGAAGATTTGCAGGGCGGAACAAAAGATGCCTAAATACATTATCTGCAATTGCGATGAGGGAGACCCCGGAGCATTTATGGACAGAAGTGTTTTTGAATCAGATCCGCTTTCAGCAATGGAAGGAATGATAATAGGTGGATATGCAATTGGCGCTTCCCATGGATATATCTATGCAAGAAGTGAATACCCACTTGCTATAAAAAGAATGAATTTGTCTATTTCCAGTGCAAAAGATTATGGCCTTATGGGAAAAAATATTCTTGGAACCGATTTCAGTTTTGATTTGGAGATCAGACAAGGTTCAGGCGCCTTCGTATGCGGAGAAGAGACATCGCTCATTCTTTCAATTGAAGGAAGGGGTCCCGAACCTATACAACGTCCCCCTTTTCCTGCCCAATCAGGAATATGGGGTTGCCCGACAGTTATAAATAATGTTGAGACCTGGGCAACTATCCCTGTAATAATAAACAGGGGAGCAGACTGGTTTTCAAAAATAGGAACTGAAACAAGCAAAGGAACCAAAATTTTTTCACTTGTTGGAAAGATAAATAATGCAGGACTTATCGAGGTTCCAATGGGTATAACACTAAAGGAGATAGTTTATGATATTGGCGGAGGAATTCCTGACAATAAAAAATTTAAAGCTGTTCAGACGGGTGGTCCTTCAGGAGGATGTATTCCTTACAGTATGATTGATATACCTATTGATTTTGAGAGTCTCATAGAAGCAGGTTCTATGATGGGTTCAGGCGGAATGATTGTTATGGATGAAGATACCTGTATGGTGGATGTGGCAAAATTCTTTATTCAATTTACAAATGATGAATCCTGTGGAAAATGCACAACATGTCGGGATGGAAGCGAAGCATTGCACAAAGTTCTGACTGATATAACAAATGGTGACGGGAAAGAAGTGGATTTGGAATTTCTTGAGGAAGTCGGTAATGCTATCAAGGATGCTTCAGCGTGCGGGCTTGGAACAACTCTTCCAAATCCTGTTCTATCAACGCTTAAATATTTCAGAGATGAATATGAAGCACATATAAAGGAGAGAAGGTGCCCAGCACTTGTTTGCAAAAATTTAATTAAATATTATATTCTTCCCGAAAAATGTACGGGATGTAAACTATGTTTAAAAAACTGCCCTCCAGGTGCTATTAAAGGAGAGTTGAAACATATTCATATTATTGATCAGTCCAAATGTACAAAATGTGGGACATGTCTTGATGTCTGTCCTCCAAAGGTATCTGCTATTATTAAAGTATCCGGTAAAGAAATGGAAAATATAACAGGAATAGAGGAACCCTATCCTGTCAAAAGGAAAGGAGGGAAAAATGAAACTTAGCAGAATAATTTCAATTCTTGATGCCGAAATATTGTGCAATGTTAAAGATAAGTCAAATGTCAATATTACTACGGCTTGTGGAGCCGATTTGATGAGCGATGTTCTGGCTTTTATAAAGTCTGAGGCCCTTCTTTTGACAGGATTAACGACTCCACAGGTTATATATACTGCTGAGAACTCAGGGGTCAATGTAGTATGTTTTGTGAGAGGGAAAAAACCATGCAGAGAAATTGTTAACCTTGCAAAAGAAAAAAAAATAGTTCTTCTTGCCACAAAAACCCCAATGTTTGAGAGTTGTGGTAAGCTATATAAAAATGGTCTTACAGGGTGTTCCGAAATCAGTAAACAGTAAACAGTAATCATTAGGCAGTAACATTTAACAATATAACAATATAGCAGTATAACAATATAACCATTTAAACTATAACATGAACACTTGAGCACAATCCAATGTATGAAAACATTAGATCATAAAAAACCATCTAAGACTCAGGAGCTGACTTATGAGCTGAAAGTAGAGCAGGTAATGCGTAAAAATGTTACTACTTTGAAGCCGGATAGTACAATGAAAGATGTAAGAAGGATTCTCAGAAATAATAAAATATCCGGAATACCTGTTGTGGCTGATGACAGGTTGGTTGGAATAGTAACCATAGAAGACTTTATAATTTGCCTTCTTGAAGGTGGAGAAATTGATGGAAAAGTTGAAAACAGGATGACAAAAAATGTTGTTACAGTTTATTCGGATGAGCCCATTGTTCAGGTGGTAGGTAAATTTGAGAAGAGTGGCTATGGACGATTCCCCGTTGTTGACAGAGATAATAAGAAACTTGTTGGAATTATAACAAAGGGGGATATCATAGAGGGTTTGCTGAAAAAACTTGAGATTGATTATCAGAAAGAAGAAATTCATACATACAGAGCAAGTCATATTTTTGAAGATGTGATCTCGGACAATTCTACTCTGATTTTAAAATACCGTATAAAAGGAGGTGAATTTAAAAAAGCAGGAGAACAAACCAGTAAGCTTAGAAAGAGTTTATTGAGATTGGGATTCTTGCCGGAAACAATAAGAAGAGTTGCAATTGCAACTTTCGAAGCCGAGATGAACATAGTTATTTTCACTCCTGAAGGAGAACTTGTGGCAAAGATCCAGCCGGATAAAATAATGGTAAATGCAATTGATTCGGGTCCGGGAATTCCTGATGTAAAGAAAGCAATGCGTCAGGGTTATTCTACTGCACCCGACTGGGTCAGAGAATTGGGATTTGGTGCAGGAATGGGGCTTCCAAATATTAAAAATTATTCAGATGAGATGACTTTGGAAAGTAAGGTTAATGAAGGAACAAATTTGAATTTTGTTATATATACTAAAAAAAAATGAAGATTAGAGATATTGTAAAGACATTAGGCTTAAAAGTTATATCAGGTGAAAAGTTTCTTGATATAGAAGTAACCGGAGGATATGCAGGGGATTTATTAAGTGATGCCCTTGCAAATTCAAAAAAAGGAAATATATGGATTACTTTACAAATTCATCAAAACATCATAGCAGTTGCAAGTTCAAAGGAGCTTTCCGGAATAATAATCGTTAATGGAAGAAAGCCGGAGGAAGAAACGCTGAAGAAAGCGAAAGAAGAAAAAATACCTGTAATGATCAGCAATTTATTAACCTACGAAGTTGCAGGAAGGTTATATGAAATTGGAATCAGGTGATATGAAAGAATTTAAAGCCGACATGCATATACATACCTGTCTTTCTCCATGTGCAGATTTGGAAATGTCTCCAAGGAATATAATAAAGGAGGCAAAAAAGAAAGGGCTTGATATCATAGGAATATGCGACCATAACTCAGCAGAAAATTTTCCGGCAATGGAAAAATCTGCCAATATAGAAGGAATAAAGGCTATTGGAGGTATTGAAATTACATCAAGGGAAGAGGTTCATATTCTTGGTCTGTTCGGAAACGAAAGAGACTTGTTTTTCATGCAGGAGGCTGTTTACTCAAATTTACATGGAGTTAATGATGAAGAACGATACGGTCTCCAGGTAGTTGTCAATGAAAATGATGAGGTTCTCGGTTTTAATAACAAGCTACTTATAGGTGCTACAGAAATGTCAGTTGAGGAAGTGGTTGATTTAATACATAAATTTAATGGTATTGCCATTGCCTCTCATATTGACAGAGAAGGTTTCAGCATCATTGCAAATCTGGGGTTTATACCTGAAGGTCTTAAACTCGATGCGCTTGAGATAATAGAACCTTCTAAAAGAGACAAAATTAACACAGGTAAGGACTTTGTATTTATCACTTCATCTGATGCACATTTGATTAATGATATTGGTAAACGCTACTCCTGTTTTCTAATGAAGGAGAGTACATTTGAAGAAATCCGGAAGTGTCTCTGTAAAGAAAATGGAAGAGAGGTAATTATTTAAAAATGGAAGATATTTCCTTACATATTCTTGATATCGCAGAAAATTCAATAAGAGCAAATGCAAAAAATATAAATATAATGATAATAGAGGACAAGAAGAACGACTTGCTTACTCTTACGATAGAAGATGATGGTGAGGGTATGGATGACAAAACAAAAGAGTATGCTCTGAATCCGTTCTTTACTACTAAAAAGGGTAAAAAAGTCGGGCTCGGTTTGGCATTTCTTTCCCACTCAGCAGAGGAAGCGGGTGGAGCAATGAAAATTGAAAGCGAACCTGGCAAAGGAACAAAAATTACAGCTACTTTCAAACTGGGGCATATAGACAGAAAGCCCTTTGGAAATTTGAATGAAACAATAAAATGTTTGAAAATTACTCATCCGGAAATAAATATAACTTTTAATCATATTAAATAATCAGTGGAGGGGGCAATGGTAACTCTTATAATAAATAATCAGAAAATTGAAGTTGAAGAAGGAACATATCTTTTGCCGGCAATTGAGAGCCTTGGAATCAAAGTCCCGACTTTATGTTACCACAAAGCTCTTATGCCTTACGGTGCCTGCAGACTCTGCGTTGTGGAGGTTCAGGTTCCGGGAAGAGATTCATCATTACAGGCTTCCTGTTCTTATCCTATTATTAATGGAATAAATGTATTTACTAATACTGAAAGGATATTCAGAGCGAGAAAAGTTGTTGCTGAGCTGCTTCTTGCAAGATGTCCTGATTCAGAGGCGATAATAAATATTGCTGCTGAATACGGTGTTAAAGAACCGAGAATTAAGAAGAAATATGAAGATTGTTTCCTTTGCGGACTTTGTGTTCGTATGTGTGAAGAGAGAATGGGCAGAAGCGCAATCGGATTTACAGGCCGAGGCTCAAGAAGGAAACAGGAAACTCCATACGGCAAGCATAATGTGATGTGCTGGACATGTGGTGCCTGTAATTTTATCTGTCCTGTAGGTAAAAAAGTGCAATCCTTCACAATTGATACAATACCAATATCTATTCCGGATTCATTCAATATGGGATTAAATGAACGAAAACCTGTTTCTGTTTTATATCCACAGGCAATTCCTAATAAACCTGCTATTGATAATAACACCTGTCTCCACTTAAATTATGATGTTTGTGGTATTTGTAAGGTGGTTTGTGAAGCAAAAGCAATTGATTATGAACAAAAAGAACAAAAATCCGAATTGAATGTCGGAGCAGTAATTCTCTCACCAGGATATAATCCCTTTAATCCTGAATTAAAACCAGATTATGGTTATGGAAAATTCAAAAATGTTATAACAGCACTTGAGTTTGAAAGAATCCTTTCAGCTTCCGGACCATTTCAGGGAAAAATTTTAAGACCTTCCGATAAAACCGATCCGGAGAAAATTGCATGGATTCAATGTGTTGGTTCACGCGACTATGAAAGAGACTATTGTTCTGCTGTCTGCTGTATGTATGCAACAAAAGAGGCAATCATTGCTAAAGAGCATGAGGGTGAGAAATTAAAATGTGATATATTCTATATGGATATGCGTGCATTTAGCAAAGGTTTTGAAGAGTACTATATAAGAGCGCAAAAGCTCGGTGTAAATTATATACGATGTCGCCCACTTTCCATCAAAGAAATACCCGAAACAAATAATCTCATTATTGATTATCTGACTGAAAATGACAGGAAATTATCCGGAGAATATGAATTGGTAATCCTGTCAACCGGTTTGACTGCCCCAGGCCAGGCTAAGAAACTTGCCGAAGAGTTTAGTCTTGAATTAAATAAATATGATTTCTGTGAAACCAGTTCATTTGCTCCTGTTGATTCTCCAAAAGAAGGTGTTTTTGTTACAGGTGTGTTTACTGAACCAAAAGATATTCCTGAAAGCGTCATGCAAGGGAGCGCTGCTGCCGCCAGGACACTTTCGCTCCTTTTTACTGAAAAAGGCAAGCTGGTGAAAAAAAAAGTGTATCCACCCGAAAAAGATATTACAGGAGAAGAGCCAAGAGTGGGAATTTTTGTCTGCCATTGCGGGAAAAATATTGGTGGAGTAATAAACGTTCCTGAAGTAGTTGAGTATGCCCGGACCCTGCCTGATGTGGTTTATGCAGAAGATAATCTTTACACTTGCTCTGCCGAGTCAGGAGAGAAAATCAAACAAGCTATTAAAGAACATAATCTAAACCGTGTTATTGTCGCTTCCTGTACACCAAGAACTCATGAACCTTTGTTCCAGAGCATTATTCAGGAGGCAGGGCTTAATCCATACCTCTTTGAGATGGCTAATATCAGGGATCAGTGTACATGGGTTCACATGCACGAACCTAAGCTCGCCTTACAAAAAGCAAAAGATCTTGTCAGGATGGCGGTAGCAAAAGCACGCTTCCTTGAACCACTTTATAACAGGAAAGTTAAAATTAGCAGAGATGCTCTTGTAATTGGCGGTGGCGTATCGGGCATTACATCAGCGCTTAATTTAGCGGAACAGTCTTTTGAAGTTTATCTGCTTGAAAAAAGAGATACTCTGGGAGGTAATTTTATGAAAGTGAAATTCATGTTAAATGGAGATGACCCTCAAAAAAAATTAAATTCATTGATTAATAAGGTCAAACATCACCCTAAAATTCATATTTATACTAATTCACAAATAGTTAAGATTGATGGTTCGGTTGGTAATTTCTCAACAGAATTTAAGTCCGATGATAATGTTCACACAGTTAATCACGGTGTTGTTATTGTGGCTACTGGTGCAGAGGATTATAAGCCGACTGAATATTTGTATGGTCAGGATAAAAATGTAATAACACAGACAGAATTAGAAGAAAAACTCGCAAATGGATACCTTCAAACTACAAACCATAAACAACAAACAGTAGTTATGATTCAGTGTGTCGGTTCACGCGATGAAAAGCGACCATATTGCAGTCGGATTTGCTGTCAACAGGCAATCAAAAATGCTTTAATGATTAAAGAGAAAAGTCCTGACACTAATTTGTTTATCCTTTACCGGGATATACGAACATACGGATTTAATGAAGGATATTATACTAAGGCAAGAGAAAAAGATGTTCGGTTTATTGCGTATGATGCAGATAAAAAACCTGAGGTAGAAAAAATTAATGGACAATTAAAAGTATCTGTGTATGATCCTGTTCTGAATGCCAAAGTAAATATTAAAACAGATCTTTTAATCCTGTCAACTGGAGTCATTCCCAGAGACGATGCTAAAGACCTTGCCCAGAAACTCAAAGTGCCATTAACAAGTGATGGTTTCTTTTTAGAAGCACATATGAAACTTCGTCCTGTTGACTTTGCTACCGACGGTGTTTTCCTGTGCGGTCTTGCTCACTTTCCGAAAACAGTTGATGAAAGCATTGCACAGGCTTTAGCTGCTTCTTCAAGGGCAAGTACAATAATTTCTAAAGAAGAAATTGAACTTGCGGCTGTGATTTCTAATGTTGTAGATGAAAATTGTGACGGATGTGCTTACTGTATTGACCCATGTCCATATAAAGCATTAACATTGTTTGAATATATGAGAGAAGGTTCTATTAAGAAAACAGTTGAAGTAGATGAGCTAAAGTGTAAAGGATGCGGAACTTGTATGGCAACTTGTCCCAAGAAAGGTATTTATGTCAGGAATTTTAAATTAGAACATATTGCTGCACAAATTGCAGCAGCGTTACAAACTGTAGAATAGGAGGATAATCTATGACAAATACTAATTTTGACCCCATAATTCTATCATTTTGTTGTAACTGGTGTTCGTATGCAGGCGCTGACCTTGCAGGTATTTCAAGATTACAATATCCTACAAACGTCCGTATAATCCGTGTTATGTGTTCTGGTATGGTTCATCCAAACCTGGTAATTGATGCTTTAACAAAAGGCGCTGATGGTGTTATTATCTGTGGATGTCACATAGGGGATTGTCATTACCTGGAAGGAAATTTAAAGGCACAAAGCAGAGCAGAAGCAATTAAGCTTATGCTACAGGATTTTGGTATTGAGGATGAGAGATTTAGAATAGAATGGATATCCGCATCAGAAGGTCCAAGATTTGCCCAAGTAATGAAGGACTTTACGGAAGAGATAAAAAAGATAGGACCTAGCCCGTATAAGGTTTAGCCACCATAATGAAAGCAGCATAGATTTTTTTGAAAAATATTTTATTTAATATAGAAAAAATGCACAAATGTTATAAATGATTTATTTTTACAAAAAAAATTAATATATAAAACGGGAATATGGATAATGTAAAATTTTTTGATGAAAAAAAGTTTATGTGGGATGGTAGAACATACATAAGTGAGTCCGACGCAATTAACATTAAAGCAGAATATGAAAAAAATAATTTTGAAACCCGCATAGTTCAAGAAGAAGAGAAATATTTTCTGTTTACACGGAGAGTAGTTACTGAAATTGTCATAGAAAAACAATAAAAAACTAATTAAAAATTAAGGAGGGGAAATTATGTCAGTTAAAATTGCAGAAGAATGGTTAGCATGTTGTGGCGGATGTGAAGTAACAATTCTTGACATCGGTGAGCCGCTGCTTGATTTATTACCAAAACTGGAGTTTGTTCACATTCCTGTTTTGGCAGACCATAAATATTTTGGACAAACAGGAGAAAAAGACAAACTGGAAATTCCGGAGGCAGATGTCGGAATAATCTCAGGCGGTATAAGAAATGAAGAACATAAAGAAATTACTACTGAGATGAGAAATAAGTGTAAAACATTGATTGCCTTGGGAAGTTGTGCTTGCTTTGGTGGAATACCTGCATTGGCAAATCAGTTTCCGTTACAGGAACTATATGACAAAGTTTACAGAGGATCTGTTTCAACAGACAGTGCCGACACGCCAAATCAGGATATCCCACCACTGCTTGACAGAGTATATGCTGTTGACGAAGTAGTGAAGGTTGATGTTTATCTTCCGGGATGTCCTTCAGCCCCGCAGATTGTTGCACAGGCGCTGATTTCACTTCTTGAAGGAAAACCATTTGCACTGCCTGAAAGAAGTGTTTGTGATGACTGTCCCGTAAAAAGAGAAAAGAAGGCGCTTGTTTCAATTAAAAGACCACTTGAAAGTATGCTTGATTTAGAAAAAGAAGAATTGGTTGGTTCGAGATGCTTTATGGAAAAAGGATTTTTGTGTTTAGGACCTGTCACAAAAACAGGTTGCTACATGACAAGCGGCGAAGAACAGCCTCATATTCCAAGATGTATTAAGGGATTAATGCCCTGCAGAGGCTGTTTCGGACCTATAAGAAAAGATGCAAATCCAATGGTTGATATGATGGGAGCAATCTCTTCAATCGGACTAAATGCACAGGAAATTCCTGATAGAGCCGCAACATTTTACAGATATGTTGGTGCACAAGGAAGATTGAGACCAATACCAAAGAGAAATTAATAAAAGGAGGATAAATATATGAAAAAAATAGTAATACATCCGGCAACAAGATTAGAAGGTCATGCGAAAATCACAATATTACTTAATGATGAAGG
>JAUYBT010000029.1 GCA_030692905.1 Bacteroidales bacterium | reverse complement strand
GTCAGTAAGTTTGGAGATGAGACAAGTATTTCGAAATACGTTCGAGACCAAGGGCTTGAGAAAGAGTATGTAGTTTTGCATCAAAGTAAACAGTTGGTTTTGTTTTAAGATACCCCGCTGCTTGCGGCGGGGAGCTTCATTAATAACTTGACCCTACAAACTAAACTGACATCAGAAGATATTTTGAATAGAATAAAAAGAGAATCCGTTAATAAAACTGTGGAGGAATGTAAATTCTTCTATAATGATATTCAACCTAAGATTAAAGAATTATATCAAGAGCTTAACAAAATAGGATTGGTTTTCTCCCATATTAAGTGGGAAATAGGTGATTTTACCGAAGAGAACCTTTTTGAACAGGATAAAAATTGGTATAAAACATTTGACAGCTTATTACCAGCTCATGAAGACATTTACTCTGATATTATTCTTACAATAAATAAAATTGAAGCTTTTGCAATTAGTTTTACGGATGGAATTGCTGATAAAGAAGTCGGAATGATATCAATTGGCAACGCTTATCGTAAACAAATTGAAAATATTTATCCATTTATTGCAATTTGGAGGAGTAGAGAGAGAAAAGATGAAGACAATTTTTATAACAAGACAATTGAACTTTATAGGATTTGGAAGAAAAATTAAAAAAATCTTAGTCAAGATTTAAAACACAAATACCTAAAACGAGTTGGCATTAATGTGGCCTCATTCTAAGACTCATTATTTAAGATAACATTTTCAATTAAATCTAACTATTGTAAGCGGTAATTACAAATGCAGATTTCCGGTAAATTGATTATTCCCTACAATCACCATCCCATGATAAGGCGAATTATTGTAATCGGTAATTATAAATCAATGTCGTTAAGTTAAGGTTAAAAGTATAATAAATATTAATATTTAAGCAAAAATAGTTCTTTGAAATAGTAGGGTTTATTAGTACTAATCATTATCTTAGGGGTATAATATAGAGGCCTCTGGTAAAGCCTCCGAAAACAAAGATTTTCGTGAAAATTCAGTTACAAATATAATACAACTTATTGATGATGAAGAATATCACTGCCGTTGCAAAAACGGCTTTCCAGGGGTATTCACTCGAAACAGGAAGTTGAATTACAAGAATCTGATAGTGTTCATAAGTCGAGGATTAAGAAGTTCCATTCAACGAGAGCTTGACACTTTCTACAAAGAGGTAGTTGGTACCGATTTTAACATACGAAAAGTCAGCAAGAGTGCCTTTACACAGGCACGATCTAAGTTAAGCCATGAAGCCTTCATCGAGCTAAATGATAATGTAAACCAGACTTTTTATAACGAAGCCCCTTACTTAGTCTGGCATAACATGCGTTTATTGGCAGCCGATGGGACTCGACTGGTATTACCCAACCATCAAAGTGTAGTTCAAGAATTTGGGGAACATAATTTTGGTCCTAATGCTGATAGTCAACGTTCATTGGCGCTTGGTTCTATATTATATGACTGTTTGAACTTACTTACTCTTGATGCACAACTTGCGCCCTATTCCGGTAGCGAAAGGGAATTACTTTTTAAACACTTAGACAAAGTCCGTCAGGGCGATTTGCTTCTTCTTGACAGAGGATATCCAAGTAAAGCCCTGTTGTTTTTGCTTGTTGCAAGAGGCATTCAGTTCTGTGTAAGAATGAAAGATGATTGGTGGCTCATGGTAAAGGACTTTAAAGAAAGTGGTGAAAAACAACGGATAGTATCATTTACCTTGCCAAAAAAAGACAGGAAATTGTTGTGCAATTATCCGGAAATGATAGATAAGGAAATCCGAGTTCGCTTAGTGCGGGTAGACTTAGAAAATGGGGAAACCGAAATACTGTGTAGCTCATTGCTTGATACTCAGAAATACACATACGATGACATGGTTGAGCTTTATCATTTCCGATGGAGTATTGAAGAAGGCTATAAGTTATATAAAGCACGGGTAGAACTTGAAAACTTTTCAGGGAAAACAGCGCTGGCAGTTAAACAAGACTTTTTTGCAAAAGTATTTATCATGAGCCTGTGTGCAGTATTAGCTTTTCCAATTGAAGAAATAGTAAAGAAAGAATCCGCAAGCAAATTAAACAAGCATCCTAAGAAGATAAATCGTACAAATGCCTTATCGATGCTTCGCAACATAAGCATAGGTTTATTTATTAAAAGAATGGTGCGCAAAGCTATTAAAGCATTTGATTTGGTTGTAAAAAATACCACAGAGATTGTGCGACCAGGAAGAAAAATCAAACGAAAGAATCGTCCTAAAAGACTCTACTATATGAATTACAAACAATTATAGCTAAACTTAACGACATTGAATTATAAATGCTGATTTTCGGTAAATTGATTATTCCCTTGTAGGGACACGCCATGGCATGACCCTACCTGCCAAAAAGGAATCAAATCAAAATATCAACCAATTTTCCAAACCCGTCAAAAATTCTGTTTCCGTTATCATTAACCAGTATAAATCATCAGTAAAACGCTGGTGCAACAAAAACGGATTCGATCATTTTCAATGGCAATCCCGATTTCATGACGAGATTTTGCATAATGAAAATTCCATTGACAAGACCAGAGAATATATCTATAATAACCCAAAAAACTGGACTGAAGACGAATTATATAATTAATAATCATGGCTTTATCAAAACAAAAATTCTCATCTTTTATAAATGGTTTCAATTTCCAAATCATTTGTTTCTTCTTAACTTTGTCATCGGAACTGTTCACCTATTTTCAATTTAGATGTACTTAAAAAAGCTTTCCCTGACAAATTTTAAAAACTATGAGCTGAATGAGCTTGAGTTTTCACCAAAAATAAACTGTTTCGTCGGCAATAACGGAGTAGGGAAAACGAATATTCTTGATGCAATACACTATTTGTCACTTACCAAGAGTTTCTTTAATAATATCGACAGTATAAGTATCAGGCATGGTGAAGACTATTTTATTATACAGGGAACATTTGTCAGGGATGGGGAAGAAGATCAGATTTACTGCGCGTTTCAGAAGCAAAAACAGAAATTATTAAAAAGAAACGGGAAGGAGTATCAAAAACTTTCTGACCATGTCGGGAGGTACCCTGTGGTTATGATATCTCCTGCCGATAGTGCCCTGATTTCAGAAGGAAGTGAAGACCGCCGGAGGTTTCTTAATAAAATAATCAGCCAGTATGATGCTGAATATCTTGATTCTGTTCTCAGGTACAACAAGGCACTTCAGCAAAGAAACAAATTGCTGAAAGATTTCAGATCATCGGGCAGATTCGATAGCGATGTGCTTTCTATATGGGATGCACAACTCGTTAAATATGGAAGTTATGTTTTCAGAGAAAGAGATATTCTTGTCAATGAGCTTATCCCGGTTTTTCAGGAATACTATTCCCTGATCTCTTCAGGTAAGGAAATGGTGAAACTTAAATACCGTTCCCATCTTTCTGAAGGCAACTTTCAGGAAGCGCTTCTGAATTCTGTAACTAAAGACAGATTTTTGGAATACACAACTGTTGGAATTCATAAAGATGATCTGCTCCTGGAGATGAATGATTTTTCAGTGAAATCACTTGGATCCCAGGGACAACAGAAATCGTACCTGGTTGCTCTCAAGCTGGCAAAATTTGATTACATTAAAAGAAAAGCAGGTTTTTCTCCGATTTTATTGCTTGATGACATCTTCGATAAGTTTGATGCTGAACGTGTTGAACAAATAATCAGGCTTGTCGGAAATCACCGGTTTGGGCAAATCTTCATTACTGATACTCACCAGAACCGGTTGCAGGACATTTTATCTTCACACAAAACTGATTATA
>JAUYBT010000235.1 GCA_030692905.1 Bacteroidales bacterium | reverse complement strand
CCAACGCGCACTCTGTCGTTTGCACCGAGGATACGTGAATAACTCTTTGCACCAAGGGTCAGACCTGCTGCTCCGAGTGCTGATTTTTGAATGAATTCTCTGCGGGTTGCCATAATTAATTATTTAAAGTTGTCAATTATTAGTGCCCTATGTTCCTTATTCTCAATTTATTCACCCATACCCCCCCCTCCTTTTTTCACCCCCTGTCCCGCAAGGCGGGATTTGAAATCCTTTTGTTTCTTAGTCCCGCTTTGCGGGATTGGGGGGTAAAACTCACCCTTCAGGGGTTTTTATTTAAGGTAAAAATAATGTAAATCAAAAACAATCAGATACAAATACCATGTTTTTTTCCCATTTTGCATTCTTTAACTTTTTTAAACATACTGTTTATCTAAAGTAGTTAATTATTGTTTGTTATCAAAATTGTTAAAATATTGTAACCCAATTAGAAATAATTTCCAAATACCATTTAAGTTTACAAAGCGCATTCATTTTTTATCTTTCAATTTACCCCCTTTCCTGTTTCCCCCTTTAAAATAAAATAAGAACTATTTTGTCTTCATTTTGAAACTTCCCCCATAGGAGAAGACCAGGATAGTAATTAGTAAATTAGTAAATGCCACTAAAGTAAATGACTGGTGGGGCCAATCCCCAATTAAAGTTGACCAATTTCTTGCCGGGTATTAATCCCCAAGCACTTAATTATTTTTTTGGACGAAGTTTAACATGAGGGGTTTGTCCGTATTCAATATTTACGATATCTCCATCATTTAATATTGAAATGCGTGCTGCTTCAACAACTAATTCATTAATATAGCTGTTGGCAGGTGTTGCGATAATTCCCTTTTTGTCAACTTCTTTGATCATCTTCTGCCTTCTTTTCAAAGAATCGGCAGCCGGCATATCCTGTACTTCATTTTCAATACTATGTGCCATGGTTATAGTAGCGGAGACTGAGTCGGGTCCATAACCGACAGGTTTATATCCTTTTCCTTCCCACGGAACAAGCTTATAGAAATCAGGACTTACATAGTTAAAATGTGATCCGCCGCAACCTATTCCTTCGAGGTATGAGTGTTCAACTCCGCGGAACTGATCATTATGTTTGATCATCCCGGTTTTGCCTGGTCCTTCAAAGAACATCTGCAGATTTTGTTCATTGCTTCCTGCAGCCTGATCGGGATAACCTAAACCGTCAATAACTGACAGGATTGCATTGTTTTCGAAACGAACCCTTCCGTTGGCCCACATAAATCCTTCGTTACCATTAGGGAATTTCCCTTTGATCCCGGATACGGATACTTCAACCGGTTTTAAACCGGTAATGAAATAAACCAGATCAACATAGTGACAACCAATATAAACAAAAGGATCTGTTTTATCGCAAGTAAACCAATTCTGAAAATTTGATGACCGGTAAAAATAGGGTTCGATCAGTTTTGCCTCACCCATAACAAATTCTCCGAACTGCTTTAATTCGCAGCTCCTTTTGGCCATCAATGACCTGCGGTCGAAACGTTTGTGATATTCAACACCGACAAACAATCCTTTTTCGTAAGCAATTTTCTCGATCTCAGCAGCCTGTTCGTATTTAAGAACCAGTGGTTTAACACAAAGAATATGCTGATTATTTTTTAAGGTCTCCATAACAACCGGGTAATGGAGCTGATCGGGCATAGACACAATAACAATCTGTCTTGGTTTCATCTTTGCGATGACCTCTTTGTACAGTTCCGGGAATTTATTCTTTTCAGGTTCTGTTACAGGAGGGAATGCTTCAAAATCCTGCCCAGGAAAAGCTTCTATTATTTCCTTGCTGTTTTTTAAGACCTTTAAAGGAGTCGAATCGAGTGCACAGATTTTAATGTTGTTTACATAACCCGTTCTCTGCAAATGATATACAGAGGGTAATAATAAATCATAGGTGATCATACCTCCACCAATAATAACTACATCAAGGGTACTCATTGATTTTTGATTTTTCATTTGATTATTTTCCTAAAATTTCATCACAAGCTTCTTCGAACACTTTAATGCCTTCTCTTAATGCTTCTTCAGTAGTAATTAAAGGTGGAGCAATTTTCAAACATTCACCTGCTATTCCCACAGGAGCAAACATCAACAACCCCTTATGAAAACATTTTTCATTGATTTTCAAAGCAGTCTCGGAATCAGGTACTTTTGAACCCTTTTTTACAACCTGGATACCGGCCACAAGGCCTTTTCCCTGCAAGCAACCTAAAACATCAGGATATTTATTTCTAATCCTGTTTAATTCGGGGATTAATACTTCACCTAATTTTTTAGCATTCTCCACCAGATTTTCTTTTTTGATAATTTTCAGGCTTTCAACAGCTGCAACAACAGGTAATGGACTTCCTGAATGTGTCGAAGTCATTGAGCCGGGTGCGTAAAGGCTCATAATATCTTTTCTGCCTATTACAGCGGAAATCGGTAAGGATGAAGAAATTCCTTTTCCACAGGCTATCAGGTCAGGTTTAATTCCATAATGTTCATAAGCAAACATTTTCCCGGTTCTGCCAAATCCGGACTGAACTTCATCAAAGATACTAACGATATCATTTTCAAGACAAAATGCTTCCAGTTTTTTTGCGTATTCTACAGGAAAGAAATCCGGTCCGACTCCCTGGTATGATTCAGTTATTATTCCGGCAATATCACCAGGATTAATACCCTTTTCTTTCAGACTGTCAAGAAACAGATCAAAAGATGTGTTTTCATTCTTATAACCGTCGGGGAAAGGTACCTGAATAAATGTTTTCCCTTCATC
>JAUYBT010000142.1 GCA_030692905.1 Bacteroidales bacterium | reverse complement strand
GTGGTTGCCTTTTTGTTTCCGGTTTATCCGGGTTAGGCAATTTCTTTTTTATTAACTGTTGCACTTTACTTAAACTTGCAGAGATAAAACAATGAATCGCAGAAAATTTTCAAAAACCATGCTGTTATCAGGTCTTGCATTACCTGCTTTGAATTTGCCAACAAATGCTGCTGAACCCGGGCTATGTTATGCTCATCCTGAAGTCCTTGTAGATACGCAATGGGTCGCCGAGCACCTCACTGCACCCAAAGTCCGTGTTGTCGAAGCAGGTTATGACCTGAGTGACTACAATTCCGGGCATATCCCCGGTGCAGTGGGATGGGCTTGGAGTACTGACTTCCAACACCCCATCCGCAAGGATTTACCAGACAAGGAGGGAATGGAGGAGTTGCTGGCCCGCTCGGGTATCAAAAACGATACGACCATCCTTGTTTATGGCGCCCGTCGTCATGGGTATGCGACATTCGCCTTATGGCTTTTGAAAATCTATGGTCATAGCGATGTGCGTGTTATGAATGGAAATCGCGAGAAGTGGATTGCTGAAGGTCGTCCTCTGACGACAAAAATGCCAACTGTCACGCGGTCTGTCTACATCGCGACAGAGCCTGATTGGAGTATTCGTGCGTTGCGCGATTGGGTTCTCGAGTCCATTGGCAAACCGGAGCGCGTGTTGGTGGATGTGCGCACGCCAGAAGAATATCATGGTCAGTTGTGGGAATTGTGGAAATATCAGGCAGAAGCCAGTCAGCGCGGTGGTCATATCCCCGGCGCGGTCAATATTCCTTGGGACATGACGCTCAAGGAGGATGGAACATTCAAGTCGGTTGAAGAACTGCAAGCCTTATATACCAACAACGGTGTTACTTCAGATAAGGAAGCAATCTCGTACTGTATCGTTGGCGGGCGATCCAACCATACCTGGCTTGTTTTGACCTATCTGCTCGGCTATCCCAAAGTCCGGTTGTATGATGGTTCATGGGCAGAATGGAGCACACTTATCGGAGTTCCTATTGAGAAATAGATTGGAGGGTTACACTCAAGGCAAGGGGCGCGGGCTAACAATGGCATGCAGGCGACGGGGCTACCGCCGCGCCCCTGAGAAGATTCGGGTAACACCCGCCCCGCGCCTGATGCTTGCCGTTAATTCGTGAAATTAAATACTGTTTCTTATTCATAGCAATTGGGCATAACAACCGGACAAATTTCTAGTGTTGACGCCCTTTAAACCCACCCCTAACCCCTCCCAGGAGGGGATCCTATTTAAGGATCATTTCTCATACTTCCAACACATAGCTAATTGCCTGTAATACATTATACATAAATTCTCCCCTTCTCCCAATTTCTCTATAAGAACAAAAAAGCCACTTATTTTCATAAGCAGCTTCTATTTTAAACATTTAAATTTTCCCGTGCATCGTGTGTCGTGTGTCGTGCGTCGTGCGTCGTTTTCCTACTTCTGTTTCATCTTGGCATCCATACAGAGAGTTGCGTGTGGCACAGCTCTCAGTCTTTCCTTTGAGATAAGTTTTCCTGTCTCACGGCAAATGCCATAAGTCTTGTTCTCAATCCTGATCAGGGCAGCCTGGAGATGCTGAATGAATTTCTCCTGACGTTGAGCCAGTCTGCCTGCCTCCTCTTTTGATAATGTTGTGGCGCCCTCTTCCAGTACTTTGAAAGTAGGAGAGGTATCCATAGTATCATTGCTCTCTTCGTGAGTAATGCTGGACTTCAGTATCTCATAATCTTTCCTGGCTTTATCCAGCTTCATGAGGATGATATTTCTGAACTCCTCAAGCTCACCATCCGAATATCTTGTCTTTTCAGCCATCGTTTATGATTTTAATATCGGGCAAAGGTATTGTTTTTTTATTAATTAAAAAACTAAAGGAAATTAACGATACACGACGCAGGGGAAATGACGTACGATTAACGACGCACGACGAATGACGCACGACTCATGGCGAATGACGCACGACGCACGGCTCACGACTCACGGCGCACGACGCACGGATTATTAAATTTTGGATTATCAGGGGAGTAAAAAATGAACAGATAAAAAATTATCTTTGAAAACATTTTATTAAACCAAAAACAATGGTTGTGAATATAACCCAACAGGGGGAAGAAAAAAAGATCATACTGAAAAAGAGCAATGAAAATAAATGGTATGCAGTCTATACCCGACCCAGGGCAGAAAAGCAGGTTTATGAACGCCTGGTAGAGGCAGAGATTGAAACCTTTCTTCCACTGCATAAGGTATACAGGATATGGAGCGACCGCAAGAAACTAGTTGAGAAGCCTCTTATTTCCTCATATATTTTTGTCAAGACAAACAGCCATAATTTTGCGAAAGTATATACAATCCTGGGTGTTGTTAAGTTCGTTACCTTCGAAGGCATCCCGGCATCCATCCCACAGAAACAGATTGATATCCTTCGGCTGCTGATTAACAGCGATGCAGAAATTGAAGTCTCTTCAGAGAATTTCGCTAAGGGAGATAACGTTGAGGTTATCAGCGGCTCACTTGTAGGATTGACAGGGGAGCTTATTAAAATCGGAAGTCATAACCGGGTTGTTGTTCGTATTGACAGGCTCGATCAGAATCTGATACTTAATATACCGATGGCGTTTCTTAGGAAGGTATAATATGGGGGGGGAAAAGGTATAATTTTTCCGGTGCTATTCAAATATTTCTGTTAAAAATCCTGATAATTTGGTTTTTGTTTAAAAAATATTTTCTAAATTTGGTCAGCTGCGTTTCTAAATAGTGAAGTTATGTCTCTAATTAAGTACATCGAAAGATTGCGACGGATAGATTCGTTGATATCTATGATGGCAACGGGAACTCCTGAAGAATTTGCGGAGAAACTTGGGATAAGACGAAGCACCCTTTTTCAATCTCTCCAGGAGATGAGGGAAATGGGAGTGAACATTAAATATTCCTGTATCAGACAATCCTACTATTATGCAGATAACCGAAGGATAAAAATAAAACTAGAAAACACCTTCCCCTAAAAAAATGATACAGAGAAGATATCTATCAGCAGAGAATGATAAGTTTTGACGTATTTATTTATAATATATATTTTGGACTAAAAAGGCTGTGTGAAAATGTGCCGTAGGCACAAAATAGAGGTAGAAACGAAATTTGGGATTTATATGTCGTCCCGTACGGGACGAAACAACGTCTTAAATATCAACATTCTACCAATATCTGAACCCTACCGGGTTCTTTTTATTTCTGATTGCCAATCAGTCAGGAAAATTCAAATCATGAATTAAGTTTTTATCACCTGCATTTTCACACAACCTCTTAAGCCCGGGGTTAGTGAATGA
Source organism: Bacteroidales bacterium (assembly GCA_030692905.1). GTDB lineage: Bacteria > Bacteroidota > Bacteroidia > Bacteroidales > VadinHA17 > LD21. Next base: position 1,271 of record JAUYBT010000142.1, on the reverse strand, counting down.
CAGTAAGAAACGGGCTTTAGCCCAAAACTTTTATTTTAGAACCGAGTCCGGTATTATCGGACTGTATTTATTTTAATTCGTTCGGAAGTATTATTTCTCGTGCTATGAGTTTACTGCTCCGGTATTATAGTCTGAATCGGCTACAACTTTTCATTGGTATCGTCCTCGCAAACCTGATAATAATCTGGTTGTCAGGAGCTGTATTAATAAATGAGATTGTCTTTTATAATACCTTTAGTGAGCAGCTTACATACGATCGTTCACTCAAATTATTCGAAGACCTGAAGAGAATTTCCTGGATTAGTTATGCATTTACTCCAATAATGCTTCTGATCAAATTTTCATTGATCAGTTTAGTATTATATATAGGTATAGTATTTTTAAATATTCAGGACAAAGTTTCCCTGGGCTCTGTTTTTAAAATAGTAATAGCCAGTGAAATAATTTTTGTCTGTGCAAGTCTGTTAAAATTTCTTTGGTTTTATCTTTTTGCAGGAAACTATGATCTAAATGATCTTGGGTTTTTCTATCCATTATCGCTGATTAACTTTTTTAAAACAGCTGAGGTCAGCAGGTTATGGATATTTCCATTACAGACAGTAAACTTATTCCAGATAATCTATATCATTTCCATATCATACGGACTTAACAAAGTTTGTAAAATTGAAAAACCCGATTCTGATAAGGTTGTATTATTATCATATCTGCCTGCTCTTGTATTGTGGGTGGCGTTAATAATGTTTTTATCAATTGATGCCTCATTATGAGAAAAATTATATTAGGTGTAGTAATTGTCATTTTTGTTTTATCTGCAACATTTTTGATTTTGGGGATGATTAATAAGGTACAAAAACATAAGCAGCTGGCCAAAAAAATAGCAAGGTTCCCTTCTTTTTCATTTATGACATTAACTAATGAAACCTTCAATTCTTCAGAGATCAGGAAGGGTCCGGTTCTTGTTATCCGGTTTCATCCGGAATGTGAGCATTGCCAATATGAAATATCGGAGATACTGAAAAGTAATATTCCTGCTTCAGGTGCTTGTGTTATTCTGGTTTCAAGTGCTGATCCTGATTCAATAAGAAAATTTATCAGTCAGTTTGACTATTCTGATTATCCCGCAATCATCACTCTTGCAGACACATCTTATATTTTTGGAGACATTTTCGGAAGCGATATGGTTCCTTCCAATTATATATATAATAAAGAATTGAACTTAGTGAAAGTCCTGTATGGTGAGGTGAAAACCGAGACCATTCTTAAATACCTCC
>JAUYBT010000116.1 GCA_030692905.1 Bacteroidales bacterium | reverse complement strand
ATACCTGAAGGCGATTATTATGAATTCTTCGGTTGGATGATGCCCGGTATTGATAAATTCAGCTTTTCCAAAACTTTTGCCTCGAGCCTGATCCCGCGAAAAAGCTACAGTCTGGATACTAACCTGCACGGGGGGGAACGTGCTTTTGTTATGACCGGACAATACGAAAAAGTTGTTCCGATGGATATTTATCCGATGCAACTACTTAAAGCTATTCTGGCAGAGGATATTGACCTCATGGAGAATCTTGGAATATATGAGATTGCAGAAGAGGATTTTGCTCTCTGCGAATTTATTTGTCCTTCTAAAATTGAGATTCAGTCTATTGTCAGAAAGGGGCTGGATCTGATGATCAAGGAGATGAATTAGTAACCTGAGATATTAATATATAATGAATTCCTTAAGAAAGAAGATAGACAAGATCAAACCTTATTTTACAGAAGGTGGAAGGTTTGGAAAGTTACGTTCGGTATTTGAAGGATTAGAGTCTTTCCTTTTCGTCCCAAACAAGGTGACATTTAAAGGATCGCATGTACGCGATAACATTGACCTAAAACGAACCATGACAGTCGTAATTATAGCCCTGATTCCCGCTCTGCTGTTTGGTGCATGCAACACCGGACTTCAACACTTCAGGTCAATAGGAGCTGATGCAGGAACTTTACAGATGTTCTGGTTTGGCTTTCTGAAGATTCTGCCTCTTATCGTTGTAAGTTATGCAGTCGGGTTGGGTATTGAATTTATTGCGGCCCAGATACGTGGTCATGAAATTAATGAAGGCTTCCTGGTAACAGGTTTACTTATCCCACTCATCATGCCGGTTGATATACCATTATGGATGCTGGCGCTTGCAACCGCTTTTGCAGTAATAATTGGTAAAGAGGTATTTGGTGGAACGGGAATGAATGTTTTAAATCCTGCCCTTACAGCAAGAGCTTTTCTCTTTTTCAGTTATCCGGGGTGGATGACAGGTGAAAAGGTATGGATTGAAGGATTAACAAAAGGACAAAATATTGTTGATGGATTTTCAGGAGCTACTCCTCTTGCTTTATGTGCTGCCGGTGAGACAACTAAAATACCTTCATTCATGCAAATGTTTATCGGGACAATCCCGGGATCAATTGGAGAAACATCAACTTTGGCGATACTGATAGGCGCTCTTATTCTTATAGTTACAGGAATCGGAAGCTGGAAAATTATTGTAAGTGTTTTTGCCGGAGGACTCGGAATGGGGCTGTTATTTAACGCATTTGCTGTTAATCCTTATATGGAACTGCCTGTATATTATCACTTTGTAATGGGCGGTTTTGCCTTTGGCGCTGTTTTCATGGCAACTGATCCTGTATCGGGTGCTCAGACAGAAAGAGGGAAATGGATTTACGGATTCCTGATAGGAATAATGTCAATTCTGATCCGTGTAATAAATCCGGCTTATCCCGAAGGTGTAATGCTTGCAATATTACTGATGAATGTATTTGCACCGCTTATCGACTATTTTGTTATTCAATCGAGTATTAATAAAAGACTTAAACGTGCTAAAATCGCAACAAATAATTTAGCAAGATGAAAGAGTTCAGTAATAGGTATATATTCATATTTTCAGCGATGATGGTGATTGCTGTAGCGACACTGCTCTCCCTGGCTGCCACATTGCTTCAGCCACGCCAGCAGAAAAACCTTGAAATAGAGAAAAAGAAAAGCATGCTCGAATCAATAGGAATTCCATCTACTCATGAGACAACAGAAGTTTTATACGACAAGTATATTAAGGAGAGTTTTGTTCTCAATTCAAATGGAGACGTCGTGGATGGAGTCGATGCATTTAAAGTTGTTTTAAATGTTGAGCAGAAGAAACTTCTTGAACAACAATATCTCCCGGTATTCAATGCTACTCCCGATGACGGTGAAAAGATTATAATACTTCCTGTTGAAGGGAAAGGATTGTGGGGTCCGATCTATGGTTATATTTCCCTGGAATCGGACATGAATACAATTTACGGTGTCACATTCGACCATAAAGGAGAAACCCCGGGATTAGGTGCTGAAATAAACACAACTCCCTTTGAGAGTATGTTCAACGGTAAAAAACTGTATGAGACAGATAAATTTGTTTCCATCGGAGTACTAAAAGGAGGCGCTAAATCAGGTGATTCTCATAATGTTGATGCAATTTCGGGTGGTACAATAACCAGTAAAGGTCTTGAGAAGATGCTTCTGGACTGTATAGTTAAGTATAACGATTATCTTCTAAAAAACAGAAATTAATATATGAGCAATCAGGAAAAGGAGCCGATGTTCTCGGCTAAGAATTTGAAACTCTTTACCGCCCCGCTTGGTAGTGATAATCCTATAACTGTTCAGGTTCTGGGTATCTGTTCAGCTCTGGCTGTTACAGTTAAGCTCAAACCTGCCATAGTCATGGCTTTATCAGTAACTATCGTTGTTGCAGTTTCAAACGTCGTTATTGCAGCTATGAGAAAGTATATTCCTGACAGGATAAGAATTATAGTACAACTTGTGGTTATTGCAACCATGGTAATTCTTGTTGATCAGTTTCTTAAGGCATATGCCTTCGATGTAAGCAAGCAGCTGTCGGTTTTTGTCGGTCTCATAATCACAAACTGCATCATCATGGGCCGTCTCGAAGCTTTTGCAATGGCTAATAAACCATGGCCATCTTTTATCGACGGACTGGGCAACGGAGCAGGCTATGGGATAATCCTTATCATTGTTGCTTTTTTCAGAGAACTGCTCGGATCAGGTACTATTTATGGCTATCCGGTGATAGAAAAACTTGGCATTTATTCCACAGGCTATGAAAATAACGGGATGATGATACTTCCCCCAATGGCGCTCATTGCACTTGGTATAATTATTTGGGTACAAAGAAGCAGGAACAAAAGTTTAATTGAGAAAAAATAGAGATATTAACTATGGAACACTTATTCAATATTTTTATAAAGTCAATTTTTATTGACAATATGATCTTTGCCTTTTTCCTGGGCATGTGTTCATACCTCGCTGTTTCAAAGACTGTTAAGACTTCAATCGGACTGGGGGTAGCTGTAGTGTTTGTTCTCCTCATTACAACTCCCGTAAACTTTCTGGTTGAACATTATGTTCTAAAGAAGGGAGCCCTTGCATGGCTTGGCGGAGGATTTGCAGATGTCGATCTGAGCTTCCTTACATTTATGGTTTTTATTGCCGTTATTGCAGCTATCGTTCAGCTGGTTGAGATGATTATTGAAAAATTCAGCCCTTCATTATATAATTCCCTTGGCATTTTTCTTCCTCTGATTGCTGTAAACTGTGCTATTCTTGGTGCAGCTCTCTTTATGCAGGAACGTGAATATCAGACGGTAGCTGAAGCCACTGTTTTCGGAGTAGGATCAGGTATAGGATGGATGCTTGCAATAGTAAGTATTGCAGCCATCAGGGAGAAACTTCGGTATAGCAATGTACCCGATCCGCTGAAAGGACTTGGAATAACTTTTATTTTGACCGGTCTGATGGCTATTGCATTTATGGGATTTATGGGAATTAAACTCTAACCGAAATAAAAAAATTATGATTTTAGCTCTTTCGACCGGCGGTACAATATTATATAGTATCATAGTTTTTTTGCTTGTTATTCTTCTGCTTGTCGGCATACTTCTGTTTGCGAGAGATAAACTTGCTCCAAAAGGCCTGGTTAACCTGCTCATAAACGATCGTGATATCGTTGTATCACCAGGGTCAAACCTCCTTTCTACACTTTCAGGTAATGGGATATTCTTACCATCTGCCTGCGGTGGTGGTGGTACATGTGGAATGTGTAAATGCCAGATCACGGAAGGTGGTGGATCGATTCTGCCTACTGAAACAGGTTTCTTTACCCGCAAAGAACAGCATAACCACTGGCGTCTCGGATGCCAGGTTAAGATCAGGGAAGACCTCACAATCAAGGTGCCTGAGGCAGTAATGGGAATAAAAAAATGGGAGTGTGAGGTTGTCTCCAATAAAAATGTGGCAACATTCATTAAGGAATTTGTTGTAAAACTTCCGGATGGAGAATCATTTAATTTTGAGCCGGGAGGATATATCCAGATTGATGTTCCGAAGTATGAAACAAGTTTCAAAGATTTTTTGATAGAGGATCAATTCAGAAGCGACTGGGATCAGTACAAGATGTGGGATCTAAAGATTAAGAACAATGAAGAGACATTCAGAGCTTACTCAATGGCCAATTATCCGGCTGAGAAAGACCTGATCAAGCTTAATATAAGAATTGCAACACCACCATGGGATAATGTGAAGAAACAATTTATGAATGTTCCTCCGGGCTTATGCTCTACTTATGTTTTTTCACGTAAACCGGGCGATAAAGTGGTAATTTCCGGACCATACGGTGAGTTTCATATTAAAAACACCAGTAGTGAAATGCTTTATATCGGAGGTGGTGCAGGAATGGCTCCTCTCAGGTCTCATATATTCCATCTTTTCAATACTCTTAAAACCGGTCGTAAAGTATCTTACTGGTATGGTGCCCGATCTTTGAGAGAGGTATTTTATGAGGATGAATTCAGAGCTATCGAGAAGAAATTCCCGAATTTTACCTTTAACCTTGCATTATCCGAACCATTACCTGAAGATAATTGGACAGGTTATACAGGTTTCATTCATAAGGTTCTTCTTGATAACTATCTTTGCAAACATGAGGAACCGGAGGATATAGAATACTATTTCTGCGGTCCGCCTCAGATGAATAGTGCCGTATTAAAGATGCTCGACAGTCTGGGAGTACCCAAAGAGAATATAGCATTTGACGATTTCGGGATATGATTAATAAATTATTATTATCAGTATTGTTGGTTCTCGCTCTTGTAACACCTGCCTGTAAAGACAAGAAGCCTGTTTTTGCCAATTTCACAGGTTTCACGCAGGGAACAACATATAGCATTGTTTACGACAATAAAAAAAATATTAGTCCAGAAGAGCTAAAGTTAAAAGTTGAAAAGATCCTTCATGATTTTGATATGTCCCTGTCTCTCTATCAGGATTCATCCATAATTTCGAAAATAAACCGCAATGAGAAAGTAATACCTGATTCTTTCTTTACAGAAGTCTTTACAAAATCGGCCTTAATATCAGAGATGACAGATGGGGCATTCGATATTACTGTTGGTACCCTTGTAAAAGCCTGGGGATTTGGTCCTGATGCGCATAAGAACTTTACTGAATCGAAGCGTGACAGCCTGATGAAGCTTGTCGGAATGGGAAAGGTATCACTTATTAACGGTCGCCTGATAAAATCAGACCCTGGTATATATTTGGATGTGAATGCCATAGCTCAGGGATATTCAGTGGATGTGCTTTCCCGTTATTTTGACAATCTCGGTATCAGAAATTACCTGGTTGAGATAGGAGGTGAAGTCAGGGCAAAGGGAAACAAGGCAGGTGCACTCTGGAGAATTGGTATTGATAAACCGGAAGATAGTAATATGTCACCCGGGCAAACCCTGCAGGCTATCATTAAGATTAGCGATAAAGCGCTTGCTACCTCAGGGAACTACAGAAAATTTTATATCGAAAATGGTGTAAAATATTCCCACACAATTGATCCAAGGACAGGGTATCCTGCAAAAAATAAACTACTGAGTGCCACTATAATTGCTGACGACTGCGCCATGGCCGATGGTATTGCAACCGCCTGTATGGTGATTGGGAAAGAAGGTGCAATTGAGTTCATAAACAAAAACCCGCAGTTCAGCGCTTACCTGGTCTTTTCAGATGACAATGGAAATTTTAAAACATGGATTTCAGCTAACCTTGAAAATTATATTTCTGAAACAGGCAATGAATAATATCTTTTGTCTTTTGTTTATAACCCTTTTCCGCTACATGTGTCACAACCCGGAAACCCCTCCGATGAGTGGCAGCCTGTATCAGTTTCCTGAGCACAGGTAATGCCTCTTTTCCTCATCTCTTCATTTCTGCTTATATGTGTCTCAGGAAACCGTCCGTGAGATTTAAGGAGCATTCTGATCCCGAAACCTGCGGCGGCTATTGATAAGAAAATTGCACTTAAGATCAGTAGTTTTAAAAACATGTTAGTGAGTCCCTTCTAATATTTTGTAATCCCTATTATCCTCAGTAATTCTTTTGCCGCTTCGCGTGGCCCGCTTGATTCATAACCCGGAATCCCAAGCCTGGTCCGCATTTGTCCGACAAAAACGTTGTTCTTAAAGAAAGCAGCAAAAAATTTTGCAGCAATTTTTTCATGAACATTTTTATACTCTGGAGGGCCGAATATATTTGCGAAATATGAGTGTACAAGACCACTGGATGTTGTTGTCCCTTTGCTCATTACAGCGCCTTCGCGGAATACATCCAATGCCCATTCTGCCGAATCGAATTTCTCGATAACAGGGTGTTCATTATCAATCTCCTCATAATTATTGGCATACAGGATATAATCGATCTTATGGCCCTGTATAACTGTCTCAAATTTGGTCACAGGGAAAACAATACGGGCATTCACCTGACTGGGGTTCATAATGATTGACCGGTCGAGATGGCCAAAAGCATAGCCTGGCTGCAAATCGTCGAGACGAAGAAATGCCCCGATCTCTGTTCCGTATCCCACCGGGCAGCCATTCGAATCAAGTTCAATAGAGCCCATATCATCTGCAATAATTGTCAGTTCACGTATATGTTTTTCGGCAAGCACACGAAAAGCTTCAAGAGTCTCGGATTTTCCGGCACCTGTATCGCCCATCATAAGAATTGTTGCCTCTTTGTTTCCCTGAAGCAGTATCTTCACCATGGCACCATGAAAAGGCATGTTCCCCGATTTCATTACAATGGAATTATGAAGGGTAAGTATCATCTTTTTCAGATAACCAAAATATCCGAATTCTGCCCTGTTAGGAATGGCCCCTATGAATATCCCATTCTCTTCGTCATCGTAAAAGACAGTAGAATATTTTGAAAGTCCGTCAAGCACATTTCCAGGCGCTCCATAAATAAAAAGGGCATCAGGTTTCTTCTCAAGATCAGTATCGTCAGCCAGTTGGAAAAGGTTACACATCGAAAAGCCCAGTTCAAAAAACTCCAGATGAAAGTAAACCATAATAAGCAACTTACCAACTTTAGCCGGGTAACAAATCCATTCCCCGGAACTTAATTCAATAAGATCAAGAGGATTTTGCTGGATTCTTTTAAACTGTCCGGTCCGTTTGTTCATCGGCTGCTGTATCACAAGCGGAGGATAAATAAGCATCTGACGGATTACAGGTATGTTATTCAGTTTTTTATATTTAGCTCCTTCATAGGCAATATCCTTTGGTAAAGAGATGACAGCCATCTCAGCGCCTGCCGGAACTTGCCTGTAAACAGTGGGATGACTTCCTGTTATGTTCTCCTGGATATGTCTGTAAACAGCCCGGATAAGATGAGTAAGTTGTTCAATTGTCTCATTAAAAGTACGATAAGGCCTTTTATCCAATCTATCACCTTCCGAATCATTAATTATAAAGCGATCAAAATGGCGCCAGTAGTCATAAAGATATTCAACGAAATTGGTTAGTTTATCAAGATCTTTTAGAAAGATACGCGACTTTTCAAAAATGTGAGGGACGACATTGTTTTCATATTTAACAAGAAATGAAAGAGTCTTAATGAGATCGTTTACAGACTCTTCATCGGCCTCACAATTACCGAAGATTCCCATTAAGGGTGAGTTTTTAGACTTGAGATGTTCAAGACAATGGTCTAGGACCAAACGGAATTTATCGCTTGCCAGCAGTTCTTCCGGTGTTTCGCACATCCTTTCGCGGATATTTAAAACGGCTTTATTCCCTATAAGACGTAAAGTACTTCTTTGCATAAGATTATTTAACGATCCGGGCAAAAATATGATAATATTTAATTGAAGATAAATTTTTACTTAATTATTTTTTTAATATGTATTTTTGTTATTATTATTTCTTTTTATGCAACCGGAACTTGACTTGTTTGCAATATTGCCGGAAGATAAGATTCCGGAGAAAGGTAAGATTCTTATATCAGAACCTTTTCTGCCCGATACATTTTTTAACCGGACCATAGTATATCTCACCAATCATACTCCCCAGGGATCGGTTGGTTTTATCCTGAATAAAAAACTTGATTTAAAAGTCAATGCTGCAATTGCAGGTTTCCAGGGCTGGAATGAAAATCTCAATATGGGAGGACCCGTAGCCCCTGATACTCTTCATTATCTGCATAATCTGGGCGATATGGTTCCTAAAAGTGTACATGTGGAAGGAAATATTTTCTGGGGTGGGGATATTGACAGCATAAGAGAACTGATAAAAACAGGAAAAATCAAGCAGTCACAGATCAGATTTTTTCTTGGCTACTCAGGCTGGTCAGCAGGTCAGCTTGAACGAGAGCTTAAAGAAGACTCATGGGTCATTGCAAAAGTAAAGTCCGATATAGTTATGAATAACGGAAGTGATGATGCATGGAAAAGAGTTTTAAGAAGCTTTAACAACAAATACAGGATGTGGGCCGATTTCCCCGATTCGCCTGAAATGAATTAGAACTTTTTCCTCACCCCAAACCCCTCCCCCAAGAGGGAGGGGCTTAAATCATTAATATACTGCTGATTACCCCCTTCTCTCTTGGGAGAAGGGGGCAGGGGGATGAGGCAAAAAAGCAAGGGGTTGGGTTAAGGTAAATGGTTGAGAAAGAAAGTTGGTTTTAAAGATGAAGTATCTTAAAAACCAACTCCTTTAAAAGATCGCCTGGCTCAGTGCCCGGATCTCCGTAACCTTTTGATTTCATGTCGAATGTGCGTAGAAGACTGATGATCTGTACAGTCTTTGATACATTGTATTTCATTGCTGAAGTCTCATAATCCTTTACAAAAAAAGGATTAACCTTCAGAACT
>JAUYBT010000115.1 GCA_030692905.1 Bacteroidales bacterium | reverse complement strand
TGGTTTGTAAAAATTACGACAAAGATAATAAAAAGTTACCATTTCGGTAATTTATGGTAAATTTTCCTTGTAAATGGCTTTGCATTTTTATGCGATCTCCAAATTTGAATCTGGATTAAATTCAATTGTCATTTTAACTTTTGCTTTCAAGGCATCGAAAACTCTCATTATAGTTGAAAATCTTACATCCTTTGCATTGGTCTCAATTTTCGAGATTTGAGCCTTTTGTACACCAACTAATTCTCCCAATTGTTCTTGAGTAAGATTTTGTTCTTTTCTGGCCTTTTTAATCATTTCTCCCAGAATATCAAGTTTTAATTCAAAATCGAATTTTTCTCTTTCTTTGGTACCCTTTGTCCCAACATACTTATCTGTTAATTCTTCTAAGCTATATGTTTTCATTGTTTTTTGTTTTTTAGTTTAAAATACTCATTTCTAATGTGTTCTGCCTTGTCAATCTCACTTTTAGGTGTTTTTTGTGTTAAATAAAACTTTTTCACGTGACTTTTTGTCAAGATTATCAAGAAACACTTTTGCAAACTCGAGAAAAATAACTGAATATTTAATCATTAAATTTTTTTTGACAAATATACAAAATATTTCCCTTTAAGGAAACTTTGTCTGATATTTTTCCACTTGAAATAGAATATATACTAAAAAACGCGGCTCTGATGCAATTACATACAACGAGAAGATTCCTGATAAGTGCATAGAAAAAGGCCGGTCTCTATCAGTTGGTTAAAACCGACGTTAATTGAGGCTGTAATAATTTGACTGTTCTGCTATTTTCTTATCATCTATAATTTAATCAATTACCGTTGGCTTTAGCCAACGGTCTCAGAATCACATATCTTAAGGGCTTTAGCCCAATTTGTTTAAAAATAAAGTCCCATAGACTACTTCTTAAATAAGATAAAAAAATCTAATTTCCAGTAATAAGATTTTTTAATATGACTCAATTTATTTATCTTTAAGTTGTTAATCGCTGACATTTCTAATACTATGTCATATTTAAGAATCTGGCTCCACTGTGTGTGGACCACAAATAATAAGATACCTTATTTAAGGGATGAGATAAGAAATGAAGTTATTTTCCATATTCGAAATAATGCAAAACTAAAAGGTATCTACATAGATCATATTAATGGTTATCATGAACACCTTCACGCTCTGATATCTTTAGGAGGTAAACAAACCGTTTCTGAAATAATGCAAAAAATAAAGGGAGAAAGTTCATTCTGGATCAATAAAAACAAACTGACCAGATTAAAGTTTGAATGGCAAGATGATTTCTATTCTGTATCAATCGGAATGTCACAATTAGATAATCTAAGAAAATATATTCGGAATCAGGAGCAACATCATCAAAAAATCTCATTTCAGGAAGAATTAGATTCAATAATTGCAGAGTACAACCTTCAAAAGATGAGGGACTAAAGTCCCAGGAAAAGTAGTACCTCTAACCGTCGGTTAAAACCGATGGTAATTGAGACTGTAATAAATAGACTGTTCTGCTATTTTCTTCTCATCTCTAATTAATCAATTACCGTTGGCTTCAGCCAACGGTTTCAGAATCATATATCTTAAGGGCTTTAGCCCAACAAACCCTGAGGGACTAAAGTCCCGGGAAAATAGTACCTCTTACCGTCGGTTAAAACCGACGGTAATGGATAATAAATAATTTTGGCCCGGTGCTGAAGTCAGGAAAAAGACACCAGAAGACAATACAAAACCCACGCAACAAACCTGAAAGCAGGTTGCAAATGGAGCACAAATTCCGGTGGTAAGTGCATAGAACAAGGCCAGGTTCCAGGTTGTAGTGCAACGTGAGACTTCATTCTTGGCACTCCATGCCAAATGAAGTCCTCTTTATTAGGCATAGTTATTTTTTTCTTTAAAATAAATATCCAAATCCTTATTAATTGTCTAGTTTACGTTTTAAGAAAATCAGCTAATCCATACCCCTTTGCAGTTAGTTCAAATATTTCACCTTTATATCCTACTTCTTTAATCAAATCATTTGATATTAATTCGCCGAAAACAGAATCCCATTTTGCTTTTAATCTTGGGCTGTTGTCCTTATTTAAATTCTTATTATTTGTTCGAATAGCAAATCCATTCGTGAAATGAAGCTTCATTATCTGTCCATGTCGATCCATTGAAGCTTCAATTAAGAGTAATTTAGCCTCAGGTGAGAGATCAATCTTCTTACTTTCTGGTTCAACATCTGTAACAGAATCCAAAGGATATTCTTCGAATCCTGAAAAGTAATCCGTATTATTAATCAACATAGGAAGTTGCCTTTGAAACTGAGAGCGAAAATGATCACTTGACTCAAAAGAATATGTCAATCCTTTCTTTTGATATTCTGTTTTTAAGTTAATTACTGCTTTGTATTGTTCATCGTCAATCTTGTCCGGATTAATCTGTCTATTTGAGAAGTAAAGCATTGTTGGTTTTCCTGATTTAATATGTTCCTCAATTTCTTCGACTGTTCCACTAATAGCTTTACCTGTTGGTGTTCCAATTCTTGTCCAAAATATTCCAACAAGTAAATCAGCGTTTTTAAGAATTTGTTGGTTAAGGATTTCTTGAGGTCGATCTCCAAAACTTGAATATGAATTATATTCCCAATCTATTGGAAGAAGTACAATTTTTTTTGATATTGAATGAATATTATTCCATTCTAGGACAACTTCCCGGGCAATTTTAAGTTCCTCGATCACATCGCTTGGTGATGCTAACATCACATTATAAACGTTTGCTTTGTATGACATATCTTAGGATTTAAATGTTAGTCTTAGTTTTGTTGATGATATGAATATTAAGTGGCTAATTATTGTGCCTAACGAGAAGATTGGCAAAGGATATGGTCTTTCAGACCTCATTATCTTTTGCCAATCGAAAGTTATATTTAGTCTGTTTTTCATTATCACTTTCAAATGTAAACAATATCGAATGAAGAACAACGTAGTTTGATAAAAGGAATAATCAATTTTAACGTTCTTGTTTACAACACTATAATTGATAATTGAATTTCCACCGGCAATTATTTATGAGCGCGTGTTAGCCGTTAGGGGTATTTAATTTTCAACTCAATTTTTTCTTAATCTCCATCTTAATATCATCTTTAGTCTTGCATTGATTAAAAAGAAAACCTGATGTAATCTTTTTAAGTCTTAAGAGACTAAAATTTACTGCGATTAAAACTCTTTTCTTAGCATATCTACGAAGTGCTTTGTCATCTTTTAATGAGGATTGTAATCGAACGAATAGACTCTCGTAATGCATATATAAAGCATAGAAATATGCAAAAGGTAGAAATAAAAATGTCATTAAAATTGGGAATAAAAATGACTTTAGAGTATTATATGATGTAAACTCATTAAAATCTTGATAAATCATGTATCCTGAATAAATCAAATAGCCAGTACCGATGATTCCGAAAACTATTTGTAGAAGGTTTTTGACCTGAAAATATTCTTTGTAAACCTCAGTATATGCTATCATCAATGAAAAGAAAATCACGAATGGCATTAAAATAAACTCAGTGATTAGCCCAAAAACATATAAACCTACTACAAATTCTAATATCAGTACAAGTTTGAAATTATCTCGAAGTATCTTTTTAAAATAGTGGTCTTCTTGTAAGGCTTTATTTGAATTCATCATTAGGATGAAACCTACACCGAAGGTCCAATATATAGAGTCTTTTAACATTGAAAAATCCCAAAACTTTAAAAAATAAAGTCCATAAATTATTAGTGAGATATAAAGTAATAAAGTTATGATTGATAAAAATATAAGTCTGCCAGTAAGTACTTTAAGAACATTAAAAATTGATTCTCTAATCTTCTTTTGTGTCAGTGTCCAACTGATGAAAATTAGGAGATAAATAATCAGAACAATTTCTCTATTGTTGAAAATATTAATTAAATAGTATTTAATCATAATGAAAATTTATTGTTTTCCCATGTCGCTGAATACCTTGCGGCTAATGAGAAGATTGGCAAAGGATATTGTCTTCAGATCTCATTATCTTTTGCCAATCGAATGCAATAGTGGTATGTTAAATTTTTATTTTGCCCGCCACGACCTTTTTTACTTCAAGTGCAATATCTCGATATAGAATTGTATCTTCTTTATCTGGTACAAAAAAGTCGTCGGGATACCTGAGACTAACTCCAAAATCTGTTAAGCTACCAAAATCAAAATCGAAACCTGATTGGTCAATTTTTTGGCATTCGAAAAGAAGAAATTCTAAATCGTGAGTTTTTGGAAAATCTATATTATGAAAGACGAGGAATGCTTTAAGAAATTTTTCTACAGCTTGTTGAGCGTGAAAACAAATAGTGCTAGCATATAATTCAGGTCCGGATTCAGAAAGATTCTCAATGACTGCAATATCTTCGTTTGCACGAAAAAGCCAGTTTTTCAAATAGTCATTCTGGTCTTTTGTCATAGCAAGATAGCTTCTCTTAGGATTTTTCTTACAATATGCCCAGGTAGTTTTTTCTTTTTATCTACCTCTAAATTGCTCTGAATTAAGATATCAGAACGAATGCCGATAAGCAATAGTGATTTTCTGATCTTGGTCCTGAGTGGAAGTTTCTCCTTTGGTGAAAGTTCGGTTTTTGTAATAAGGAGAATATCATAATCGCTTTCTGGCGAAGCTTCATTTCTGGCATGTGATCCAAAGAGAAGTACTTCAGCGTCAGGAAGGTATTCGTGAGCAGTCTTTTTAATTACTTCAACTATTTGATCATTGTTTTTCATGGAATTATTCATCTAATCACAAAGATACAATTTTTTATGATCTGAGATCAATGATTCTATATGTCCGTGTCGGCACCGCCCATTATTGCTAACGTAATAGTGTTTTATATCAAGTTGACGCATACGAAGGTAACAAAAATGATCAGCAGATAAGCAATAATGAAAGGGGAATAAATCAATAGGGCATCAATGTGATATAAAACGAGTTGAACGAAGCCAAATAACCGCTATGGGCATTTAATGTGTTTGGTTAACACATTTTTATTCAACTCTGCAGGCAAAATATCACAATTACTATGAAAAAATTCATGAGTGTTAGAAAATATTATGAAAATCTGTGTCACAAAAGTGCTGTTTCTGACATGTAGCAATATATGTTATCGCTAACATGCAGATTTTACTGATTATTAACCTTAAATTTTTAAGACTATGGCAAGTACATCAGAAACAGGCCATGCGAAAAATGTGGCCAACTTCAATGATTTAATCTCATTCGTTGCAGGTTATGGAACAGATTACAATCCTTCAAAAGCTTCAATCAAATTAACTGCGTTACAAATCCTTTTAACCAGTGCTAAAAATGCTCTTAATGCAGTAAATTCAGCACTTCCTGAATACAGCAACGCAGTCGCAGCCAGAGAAGTCGCATTTGCTCCATTAAGCAAATTGATTACCCGTGTAGTGAATGCACTCAAAGCAACCGACACCCCCGATCAGGTTGTCGGGAACGCAAAAACCTTTGCCCGTTGTTGCTGCTTCCACACCTTTAAGCAATGCCAGAATCTTACGCAATGAAATTCTCTACAAAGCTGACACCGGCCTCGTCGATATAACATTATACACAAAGGTTTATATTAAATCGTTATATGGCGCTACAAGTCCCCAGTACAGACAGGTATCAAAATTAGAATTCAAATCAGTAAGGTAATATTTGCAAATAGTCTGCTTTTTTTATACATATTTAAGCTGCGGTTGTCGAAAAGACAGCTGCAGTTTTATAAACATGATCTGAAAGTTTAAATTATTGATCTGCTGCGTTCACGATGCGACCTGCGTCTTTCAAATAATGACCTGCGGGTTTAATACAATATCCTGTGGATTACATAATCCAACCTGCGGCTTTCCTAATGCAACCTGCGGGTTCCGGAACAGGTTAAATCTTCCGGATTCCATGAATACCCCTGTCAATCAGTATAAGATCGGCAATGGCAATTGCCGTTGCAGCCTCGACAATTACAGGCATTCTTAAAGCAATGCAGGTATCATGCCTTCCCTTTACTTTAAGAGTTGTCATTTTGCCCTCTTTAAAATTAAAGGTCGTCTGGTCGACACCTGTTGATGAGGTTGGTTTGACGACAATTCTGAAAATAATTTCGTTTCCATTGGTAATACCGCCGTTAATTCCTCCGGCGTTATTTGTAGATGTTTTTCCTTTACTATTTATAAATGGATCGTTATGTTCTGATCCGCGCATTGTAGCGGCAGCAAACCCGACACCAAATTCAATTCCTTTTATTGCAGGAATTGAAAAAATAATGTGGCTCACAGCAGATTCGAAAGAGTAGAAAAATGGCTCACCGATTGCAAGTGGAGGGTTTTTCACTCTGCATTCAATGATACCTCCGATAGTATCATTTGATGATATAGCGTCATTAACGGCATTCTCAATATTATCAGAACCCCCTGCGGAAATAAGCTTTGCTGATATTTCAGTTGATCCGGCTATCTTTTTTGCAATAACTCCGGCAGCAACCAGCCCCCAGGTTATCCTTCCTGAAAAATGACCGCTTCCGCGCATATCTGAAAAACCTGAATGCTTCACCTGTGAAACAAAATCGGCATGACCGGGGCGGGGAACCTGTTTAAATTCATCATAATCAGAGGAGATCTTATTACTATTTTTAGTGATTAAAGTAATAGGAGCACCTGTTGTTACTCCATCGAAAACTCCGCTGAGTATTTCAGGCCGGTCTGGTTCCTGACGTTTGGTGGTGCCTTTGCTCCCACTCTGCCGTCTTTTAATATCCGCTATAAAATCATCTGGTTTCACAGCTAAACCGGAAGGGCACCCATCTATGATCACACCTATTGCCGGACCATGCGATTCTCCAAATAGAGAAACTCTGAAAATAACTCCGAAGGAATTCATAATTTTATTTTTTATCTCTGAATCTTTTATAAAAACCTATTACCTCACTGACCGATACTGTTTTAACAATTGCTTTTCCGATACCTTCTGTAAAAACAAAATGAATATCGGTGCCGGCTTTCTTTTTATCATGAAGGATAAGCTGAGCAATCTGATCATCAGGAATATTGTGTGTTTCAAGCAAACCAAATTTGTTCAGCAGGT
>JAUYBT010000109.1 GCA_030692905.1 Bacteroidales bacterium | reverse complement strand
CAATTCATTCAAACGGTAAAGTCGCGAAACATACTCATGCTTAATTTCGGCAAAGTGTTCTGATATAAGTTGTTTATATCTTTTATCCAGATCGGAAGCCAGTTGGTTGAGACAGGTAGAAAGATCGTAGCTGGATCCTGTTAATAAACTCAAAGAAACAGGATTGGGAGCGCTACTTATGAATTTAACCTGATTAATATTAAGACCAATCCCTGCAATGGTGTTTTCGATTTTATCACCCATAATGAAGTTCTCAATCAGAATACCTGCTATTTTGTCACCGTTTACATAAATGTCATTCGGCCATTTTATTGCACAAACAGGAATATATCTCTTCAAAAAATCACAAATCCCAAGCGAGACTGTCATCGAAATAAGGAACTGATCGGCCGGATTTATCATTGAAGGGAATAGTACTATGCTTATTAATAAGTTTTTACCCTCTTCGCTTTCCCATTTGTTGCCCATCTGTCCCCTGCCTGCTGATTGATAATTGGTATAAACGATAGCTCCCTCCGGAAGGTCACTACTTTTTAAAAGGTGAGCAGCATGAGTATTTGTCGATGGCAGATTATCAAAAAAAAATAGTTTTGATCCTATTATCATGGTTAGCAGGTAGTTAATTAATTTAAGGTCTTTTTATCCCTGTGGTTCTACTTTGTGGTGGATATTGGCATTGAAATTGCAAAAGAGGTTTACTATTACAAAAATACAGATAAAAGTGGTATTTTTGCGACTTGAAATCAAACTGATAAATATTGATGAAGAAAAGATCTGACGGGGCTGAAGTCCTTTTAAGTAGCGTTATAAAGGGAATTTTTGAAAAGAAAGGACAGAATGTTCTGAAAATTGATTTAAGAAAACTTGAAAACAGAATTACGGATTATTTTGTTATTTGTAGTGCCCCTTCCGGAACACAGGTCAGTGCAATTTACGATTCAGTAGATGACACAGTACGAAAAGAGGCAGGTGAGAAACCATTACACATTGAAGGACTCGACAATTGTTTCTGGGTACTTCTGGATTATAGTAATGTAATTGTTCATGTTTTCCTTGAGGAATACAGGAATTTTTATAGTCTTGAGTCGCTTTGGGCTGATGCCACTATTGAAGCTATGGAAGATAAACTACAGTAAGTTAAATATTTATGACAGAAAATACGACTAATAATAATCAGGGAACGGAGAAAAAACCTGATAAAACTATTAAACCCCGTTTTAATACTAACTGGATTTTTGCAGTCCTCGCAGTATCTCTTATACTTTTTTCATTACTCAACGGTGGAAAACCAGTCCAGAAAACAACTACAAGTGAAATTAAGGAGATGATTGCTAATCGGGACATTGAAAAATTAATTGTGATTAATAAAGATCAGGCTGAGATCTACCTTAAAAAGGAGGCGCTGGAATCAGGAAGATATCCCAAGTTGCCTACTAAACCCGGAACCGGTTTTGGAATGTCTTTACCCAAAGCAAACTTTACATATACTATAGGTGATATGAGCAGTTTTGAGCCTTTTATCCTGGAGGCACAAAAAAGTGCAGGTTACACCGAGAAGGAACTTATTTATCCTGATTATCAAACACGTAAAAATTATTTAGTTGACGCACTCTCATGGCTGCTTTTTCCTGCATTACTTATTGTTTTGTGGCTGTTTCTCATGAAACGTATGTCAGGAGGCGGGGCTGGTGGAGCAGGAGGTATTTTCAGTGTAGGTAAATCACGTGCACAGATTTTCGATAAGGATACAAATGTTAAGTTAACTTTCAACGATGTTGCCGGTCTCGAAGAGGCCAAAACAGAGGTTATGGAAATCGTTGATTTTCTTAAGAATCCTAAGAAATATACCAGCCTTGGAGGTAAAATTCCAAAAGGTGCTCTGTTGATAGGCCCTCCCGGAACAGGCAAAACGATGCTTGCCAAAGCTGTTGCCGGTGAAGCAAATGTGCCTTTCTTTTCCATTTCCGGATCCGATTTCGTTGAAATGTTTGTCGGTGTAGGTGCATCCAGGGTCAGGGACCTTTTCAAACAGGCTAAGGAAAAAGCCCCATGTATTGTCTTTATTGATGAGATAGATGCAGTGGGTCGTGCAAGAGGGCGTAATGCAAATTTCGGATCAAACGATGAGCGCGAAAACACTCTTAACCAGCTCCTTACGGAGATGGATGGTTTCGGGACGAATATGGGAGTGATTATTCTTGCTGCCACTAACAGGGCTGATATTCTTGACAGGGCTCTGCTGCGTGCAGGCCGGTTTGACCGTCAGATCCATGTTGAACTGCCTGATCTTACCGAAAGGGAAGCTATATTTAAAGTTCACCTTCGTCCAATAAAACTTGAAAAAGGTTTTGATATAGGCTTCATGGCCAAGCAGACACCAGGTTTTTCAGGTGCTGATATTGCTAATGTTTGTAACGAATCGGCCCTTATCGCAGCAAGGAAAAACAAAACTGTTGTTGAAAAGCAGGATTTCCTTGATGCTATCGACCGTATTGTTGGTGGTCTGGAAAGGAAAAGCAAGATCATTTCAATGGTTGAGAAAAAGACAATTGCTTATCATGAAGCCGGACACGCTACTGTAAGCTGGCATCTTGAACATGCAAGCCCTCTTTTTAAAGTAACCATTATCCCGCGCGGAAAAACACTTGGTGCCGCATGGTACCTTCCTGAAGAACGGCAACTTACCACACGCGAACAGATTCTCGATGAAATGGCGTATGCCCTCGGAGGCAGAGCTTCTGAAGAACTTATCTTCGGAAAAATTTCAACAGGTGCGCTGAGCGACCTCGAGAAAATTACTAAACAGGCTTATGCAATGGTTTCGTTTTTCGGAATGAGCGAAAAGATTGGTAATATAAGTTTTTATGATTCATCGGGGCAATCTGATTTCGGATTTACAAAGCCATATAGTGAGAAGACAGCAGAGCTTATCGACCAGGAGGTTAACCTGATAATTGCAGAGTCGTATGTGAGGGCAAAGGAAGTTCTCAAAAACAATATAAAAGGACTTACGGAGCTTGCAGAGCTTCTTCTTGAGAAAGAGGTAATATTCAGCGAAGATCTTGAAAGGATTTTTGGAAAGAGAAAAGCTGATTTGTTGAAGGAAGAGAGAAAAGCTGAAGCCAAATCAAAGCAGACAGAAGCTGTCACAGAAACTGCGACTCCTGAAAAAACTGTGAAAAAGTCAAAAACAAAAGATAAAGCATAATAAACTGAAATTTTGAACAATTTTTTCAGACGAACCTTAACCGGAGCATGGATTGTAATATTCGTGATGGGAGGATTCTGGCTTCATCCCGTCTCCTTTTTTCTGACCGGCCTCGTTATGCTCATCGGTACACAGTATGAGTATTACCTTATGATCAGGAACTCCGGCGTCAGGCCACAAATGGTTCCGGGTATTATTACGGGGGTTGCAGCCTATGTCATATCAACACTGATTGCTTTCGGAGTGATACCAAAAAACTCCTTTCTGGTACTGATACCAATGATGTTAATAATTATGGTTATGGAGCTCTACAGGAAACAGGAGAAACCATTTGACTCACTGGCGCATACCTTTTTTTCGGTGCTTTATACTGCAATACCGTTTTCAATGTTCCCATTTTCAGCATTCTCCCGAACAGGCCTCAATTCATTACTTCCTCATGACAACATCTCTTTTTCACCTGGTATTATTATAGGGTTTTTTCTTCTTATTTGGGCAAATGATACCGGAGCGTACCTGACGGGTGTGTCTTTCGGCCGACACAAGTTGATGGAGCGGATCTCGCCTAAGAAAACATGGGAAGGTTTTTTTGGAGGTTTAATAATAGCTGCTCTAATTGCCTGGTTGCTTTCGGGTTGGCTGGGTGTAGTTGATAAAACTCATTGGGTAATTATTGCTGTAATTATTTCAGTAGCAGGTACATATGGAGATCTGGTAGAATCAATGCTGAAAAGAAGCATAGGCGTTAAGGATTCCGGAACGATCATGCCTGGTCATGGTGGATTTCTCGATCGGTTCGACAGTGCAATAATATCTTTCCCGCTGGTATATCTTTTTATATCAGTTTTTGGATGATTGGCAGGACTTGATTAATTTTGTGCAAATTTTATAGAAATGAGGATTCATATTCATAAGGAAGGATATAAGATTTTAGTTTTCGGCTTTATGGCATTACTGATTCTGAATATCATTGTTAATGTCATCTGGGTAGATATGGAACTTGTACGATGGGCATTTATTATCTGCTCATTCATGTTTTATATTTTTATACTCTTTTTCTTCCGGCTGCCGGCAAGAACAATGCAACCTGATCCGGGACTTATTTATGCTCCTGCTGACGGGAAAGTTGTAGTAATTGAAGAGACATTGGAAAACGAGTATTTCAAAGATATGCGCCTGCAGATTTCAATTTTTATGTCCCCTTTCAATATGCATAGTAACAGATACCCGGTATCGGGACGGATTAAATATGTTGGTTATCATCCCGGACAGAATATGGTTGCATGGCATCCGAAATCGTCTGAGCTGAATGAGAGGAGTACAATCGTTATTGAAACAAAAGATGGAACTGAGATACTTATAAGGCAGATTGCCGGAGCAATTGCCCGAAGGATAGTAACCTATGCAAAAGAAAATCAGGATGTTATGCAGGGGGATGAACTGGGATTCATTAAATTCGGATCGAGAGTTGATGTTTTTTTACCGGTTGGAACTGAAGTTGAGATCCCAATCCTTCAACAGGTGAAGGCAAATAAAAGTATTATTGCCAAAATCTGAAAATGATTGATGATATGAGCAGGATAGATGACAAAATAATAGATGTTACGAGTGATGTTAAATGGATAGGTGTACTTGATTATGACATCAAGACATTTGACATCGTGATGCATACCAACCACGGGACAACTTATAATTCGTATTTTATTAATGCTGAAAAGAAGGCAATTATTGAGGTTGCCAAAGAAAAATTCAGTGAAACTTATCTGGAAAAACTAAGGTCAGTCACGAATCCTGAAGAGATTCAGTATATTATTCTTGACCATACTGAGCCAGACCATTCAGGAAGCCTCAGGCTTCTTCTCGATCTGGCACCTTCAGCGACCGTTGTTGGCAGCGGGAATGCAATCAGGTATCTGGAAGATATTGTTAATGCGCCTTTTAAATCGCTGGTAGTAAAAGATGGTGACACCCTGGACCTCGGGAATAAAACCCTGAGATTCATTTCAGCACCGAACCTGCACTGGCCTGATTCGATCTATACTCTGCTTGTGGAGGATAAGGTTTTGTTCACATGCGATTCGTTTGGAGCACATTATTGCTCATCTGGAATGTATAGTGATTTCTCTGAGGTATACACAGAGACATTTAAATACTACTTTGACGTTATCATGAAACCATTCAGCAGGTTTATGCTGAAAGCAATTGAAAAGATAAGACCTCTTGATCTTGATTTTATCTGTCCTGGTCATGGTCCAATCCACAGTGACAACAGCAGAAAAGCGATAGAATTATCAGAAAAATATGCGAGTGAATATATGCAGCTTGCAATAGAGAGGGATCACAGAAACATACTTATAACTTATGTATCGGCCTATGGTTATACAAAGAAAGCAGCAGAGTATATTGCTGCCGGAATCCTTGAGACTGATGGTATAAATGTAGATATTACAGATATTGAAAATATTGCTTCAGAAGAGTTAGAATCAAAAATAGTCACAGCTGATGGTATACTTGTTGGTTCTCCAACAATTAATCAGAATACGTTACTTCCTGTATATAAGTTATTTGCTTTACTAAATCCTCTGCGAGACAAGGGTAAATCCGGCGGTGCTTTCGGGTCGTACGGCTGGAGCGGCGAGTCGTCAAAGATAATACTCGAAAACCTTCGTCTTCTTAAACTTAATGTATTTGAAGAAACCGCCGCCTTTAAATTTTCACCCGAAGGATCGAAAGAAGAATTTTTGAAGGATTTCGGAAGAAAATTTTCTAAGAAATTCATTGAAGAATGTAGTAAGATAAAAAATCCCGGTAATTAACCGGGATTTTTTAGAATAATTATGAAATTTTGATCTGTCTGGTGATTTTATTTTTTTCCACCTCATGTTTGGGAAGTCCGACAGTTAGAATTCCATCTTTGTAATTTGCTTCAATATTATCTCTGTTCACATTTTCAGGAATGTAGAAACTTCTGCAGAAAGATGAATAGCTGAACTCTTTTCTCTTGTATCCATCTTTGTTTTCCTCAGTTTCAATTTTTGTTTCAGAAGAGATTGTCAAAACATCCTCATTTATATCTATTTTCAGATCTTTCTTATCAATCCCCGGAACAGCAAGTTCAAGAATATAATTCTTTTCATCTTCCCTGATGTTTACAGCCGGCATTGAGCTGGTTCTGTTTGATAATACCGGGAAAAAATCGTCATCAAAAAGATTCGGCATGTAAAATGGCCTGAAACTTCTTTTGGTAATTGTTGGTAACATGGCTTTGTCCTCCTATTATTTAAGTTTAACATATTTATTTGTTGCGAAAGAATATTTTCAAACTCTGTTCCAAATTAAAAAAACAGACATAATGGCGTTGTATTCAATAATATACAGACAATATGGCAGTAGACGAATTAACATTGTAACCTAAGTTGCAGATAATTAGTTTATAAACCTCATAATCTCTGCTCCCTCTCCCTTATTACCTCTCCCCAAACCCCTCCCCCAAGTGGGAGGGGCTTAAATGAAAAGAATCAGATTTATAAATATTAAGCATCCCCCGCTCTCCCGGGAGCGGGGGACGAGAGGGGGTGAGGTAAAAACATAGAGAGGTGGTCGGGAGGAGATTTCATGTTCGCAAAACATATTTTTGGGGAATTCAAAAAATTTGGATTAGGTTTGTAGAAAGAAATATCTTTTACAATGAAAGCAACATTAAGAAACATTCTTATCTTTTTTGGAATTTTGCTGCTTTTGGCTTGTGTCTGGTATTTCCGGAATATAGTTGTGTACATATTAGTGTCAGGTGTTTTATCTATAATGGGGCGCCCGCTTGTAGATTTGTTTTGCAGAATCCATATAAAGAAATGGTTTTTTCCCCGTTCACTAAGTGCCCTGTTTACCCTGTTAATAATCTGGGGAATTATAGTGCTGTTTTTTGTTATTTTCGTCCCTCTGGTGACTACACAGATTCACTACTTCTCGACCATCCCCAGCGAAAAAATTATTCAGTATGTTGAAGATCCCATTGATAAAATTGAGAATCTGTTCAGGGCTTTCAATAAGGAGATCACTGATGAACTTTCTCTTAAGGATTTTATTGCTGCTAAAGTAAACAGCGTATTAAATATTAAAATGGTACAGAGTTTTCTGGGTTCACTTATAGGTATCCTTGGTAATATTCTGGTTGCAATATTCTCAATTACATTTATCACATTTTTCTTTCTTAAGGACCAGCGTTTGTTTTTTGAATCAATATTAATGTGGGTGCCGGATAAATATGTTGATAATGTAACCCGGGCTTTATATTCGATTAAAAGACTCCTTACAAGGTATTTCATAGGAATTGTGATACAAAGCACCTGCATAATGATACTTATTACAATAGGGATGACAATAGCAGGTATCGATTTTCAACAAGCCCTGGTTATGGGGCTAATCCTTGGAATTTTAAATGTTATACCATATGTTGGTCCGTGGCTTGGTTTGTTTATAGCAATTATAATGGGTGTAGCTTCGCACATTAACCAGGCTGCTGCCATAGGCCCTCTCGTTACATATATGATAATAGTTGAGGCCATTACACATTTAATTGATAATGTTGTTTTTCAACCGGTTATTTTCTCCAACAGCGTTAAGGCTCATCCTCTCGAAATCTTCGTTGTAGTACTTGCTTCCGGATTTGCAGCAGGGATCCCGGGAATGATATTAGGGATACCTGCTTATACGGTTATGAGGGTTTTTGCCAAAGAGTTCTTTTATAACTTTAAGGCAGTACAGAAGATCACTTCCGGCCTTTCATCTGAAAATATAGGTAGGAAAACTCAAATTCCTGCCAGGGGAAATGAGGAGAGGAGCAATGTAACCGATTCTTGACCTTGTTATCAGGAATTTGTCTGAGTATTATAATATGCATTAACTACTGAAAAAATGACACGGATATTCTCTGTTTTAAGCCGACTTTTTCATTTTTATTATGATGGCTTCAGGGATATGTCGAACTGGGGAAGAAAGGTTTGGATAATTATCATCATTAAGCTCTTTATTATGTTTGCTATATTGAAGATCTTCTTTTTCCCTGATTTTCTTAAGACCAAATATTATAACGATAAACAGAGAGGTGAATATGTTTTGGATCAATTAATTAATTTACCTGCTGACCATGATTGAAAATGTAGATTTGGCCCTGGTAGACTGGTCAAGGGCGCAATTTGCCCTGACTGCCATATATCACTGGCTTTTTGTACCTCTTACGCTTGGTTTATCTTTCATCCTTGCCATAATGGAGACCATATATGTCAGGACTGGTAATGAGGAATGGAAACGTCTTACCCGGTTTTGGATGACACTTTTTGGAATAAACTTCGCTATAGGTGTAGCAACCGGTATCATTCTTGAATTTGAGTTCGGTACAAACTGGTCAAATTACTCATGGTTTGTTGGTGATATTTTCGGAGCCCCTCTTGCAATTGAAGGTATTCTGGCTTTTTTTCTAGAATCGACTTTTGTTGCGGTGATGTTTTTTGGCTGGAATAAAGTGAATAAAAAGTTTCATCTTATATCAACCTGGCTGGTTGCCATCGGAGCCAATTTGTCTGCCCTCTGGATCCTGGTTGCTAACGCCTGGATGCAAAATCCTGTAGGGATGATTTTTAATCCTGAAACAGCAAGAAATGAAATGGTTAGTTTCTGGGCTGTTCTCTTTAATCCGGTTGCGGTCGATAAATTTCTTCATACTATATCATCAGGTTTCCTGCTGGGATCAATGTTTGTGCTGGGTATAAGCTCGTGGTTCCTCATAAGGAAAAGAGAGAAGCTTATGGCAAGGCGAAGCATCCTGATAGCAGGGGTATTCGGACTTTTATCTTCATTGATGGTTGCATATACAGGGGATGCATCTGCCAGAATATTATCAAAAGTGCAACCTGTTAAATTTGCATCAATGGAAGCCTTGTTTGAAGGTAAAAGCAATGCCGGGTTGGTAGCAGTCGGGATACTGAAAGATACTGATAAAAAGATCGGAGAACGGGTTGTTAAGGAACTTGTATTTAAGATAGAGATTCCGGGTTTACTTTCGGTACTTACGGGAGGCGACAAAAATGCATATGTTCAGGGAATTACTGATCAAGTACTTGGAAATAAGAAAAGGGGGATAATGTCAGTACCGGAAAAAATGCAGAAGGGTCAGTTTGCAAAGGATGTTCTGATGGATTACAAACGAGCCAGGATGATTAATGACAAGGAACAACTTGAGAGTATTAAAGGTATTTTCCGCGACAAAGAATTCCATGACAAATATTTCAGATATTTTGGTTATTCTTCTATTGATAAACCTGAAGATGTGATCCCGAATGTGCCGGTAT
>JAUYBT010000218.1 GCA_030692905.1 Bacteroidales bacterium | reverse complement strand
ATCACTATTGAAATCATCCGGGCAAATCCATGTAAGTCCATCGCTGCGCGGAATAGTTCCATTTGCCCAGTTATATGTTCCCCAGCAGAGCCAGGGGGAGTTTGGTTTTACACCCGAATATTGTAGCATCGGATCATTGTTGATCTGGTCTTCAATCATCCATTTCATTGACCAACCCTGCCAATATGAATAAGGTTCCGGATTAAGTGAAGAAGTAGCATACCCGGTCTGGCTACAATTCTGGGCAAAAGCTATAGCTGAGGATGCAATAAAGGTAAATGTGAAAAAAAGTATCTGCTTGCCCTTCCGTGTACCAGAAAGCCTGATCTCCAATTTGTTCAAAAGATAGCCAACCAGAAATCCTGTAATAAAGATAGCCATGGTTCCGAAAACAATTGAAAGGTAGCTATGGAACGGACTGGCATATTTCTGTAAATCAGCGCTGGTGAAAAACAGGGGTGACAAGCTCATCCAACCTATTATAATAACACCGGTGATTACTCCTGTTATGGCAGCAATGTTATTTACCTTTTTTGAAAAATATCCTAAAAGGAATAATCCCAGCATTCCTCCGCTGAATATCGATGCAAGCTTCCACCAGGTATCCAGAGCGCTTTGTACATTGATCATCGCAATTGCAATTAAAATGCTGAAAATGCTAAACAGGAACGAAGATGAGTATAAAATTTTCATTGATATTTTTTCTGCATTTTCACCTTTTAACGACTTTCTGAAATAATCGTTCAGAATCACTGTAGCTGAACTGTTAACGCTTGTCGAGATGGTACTCATCCCGGCGGCAAAGATAGAAGCGATCAGTAAACCTGTTAACCCAACAGGCAGATTATTAACAATGTAGAAGGGAAATACTCTGTCTGGCTGGATACCTGCGGGTAAAATACCGGGATTGGCTGAATAATAGCTGAAAAGAGAAGTACCGATAAAAAGAAACAAAAAAGAAACGGGGATGTACAACAATCCACCATAGAGTGCTGATTTTTTTGCCTCTTTTTCAGAACTGGCTGTCAGATATCGCTGAATATAATTTTGATCAATACCGAAATTCTGAAGATTAATAAAAATTCCATAAATCAATACTACCCAGAATGTTGAACTTGTTAATCCCAGTTTAAGGCTTCCAGGGCTGAATTTATTGTTCCCGGCGGCAATCTGAAATAACTGCTCTGGCCCTTCAGGCATTGAAAACAAAAGCACAATGGCACAAACCAGGGCACCTGTAATTAAAATAATTCCCTGGATAGCATCTGTCCATACCACAGCCTGTATCCCTCCGAGCAGGGAATAGATCAAGACACTCAGTCCTGTTATTATTATGACCGTAATCATACTCCAGCCTAAAATAACATTAAGCGTTAAGGCGAGTAGATAAAGTATCGTTCCGGTTCTCATTAACTGGGTAAGTAAATACATGACCGAAACATATATTTTAGCCCATGGACCGAAACGCATTTCGAGGTATGTGTAAGCTGACGGGCTGTTTATAGACCGGTATAGAGGTACAAAAAACTTTACAGCCATGAAAGAGGCAAACGGTAATGACAAACTGAATGCAAAAGCGTTCCAGTTTGACTGATAGGCTTGTCCGGGAAGTGCCAGGTAGCTGATGCTGCTTACAAAGGTGGCGAAAATGGACATCGAGATTACCCAGGTTGGAATATTATTGTTCCCCAAAGTAAACGCAGATGATGATTTGTTTTTCCTGTAGAAGGAACTACCGAACAGAACAATTCCGATAAGGTAGGCTACAAATATGGAGATATCAATTATTCTCATCTACATTTAAAATTCTTATGTCTGATGTTTATTTTTCTGTTACTCTCAGAGCAACTCCCGGTAGTTCAAATCTTCCAGCAATTGCCGGATTTTTGTACGCTCGGGTTCTTTAAACCGGTGAAAAGGTTCCGCCATAAAATCGCTGCAAATTCCCATTACAGATAAGGCACATTTTAATCCCTTCAGATAACTTGAACCATGGTGCCCTACTTTATAAATGGTTGTGCTTATTTGCATTACCTTTTGCTGGAGCTTAAAAATCGTTTCAAAATCGCGGTTAACGGAGGCATTATATAAACTTACATACAATTTGGGAAACATGTTTGCCCCTCCGTTTACTCCACCATGACCTCCAGTAAGGACAAATTCAGACATAAATTCTTCCGGACCCACCATGAAGGTGAAATCCTTGCGGTCTCTTAGTGCATATTGTATCTGTTTAAAATATGCCAGGTTGGAAGAGCTATCCTTAATCCCGATTATTCCGGGAATAGATGCTGCTGCCTTTACTGTATCCGGTTCAAAAACTACTTTGGTATGAACAGGAATATTGTAGATAAACAGAGGCAGGGGCATTTGTACCATTATCCGTTTCAGATATTCCAAAAGCTCCGGCTGTCCTGAAGCAAAATAATAAGGAGGTGTTAATACTACAGCATTGACGCCGCATTCGCTGGCCTTCCTGGCAAGATTAAGACTCTCAGAGAACGCTGAATCAGAAATGCCGGCCAGAACCGGTACGCGACCATTCACCACTTTGCAGGTATGTTCGATTAATTCTGTCCTGACCTTGTAGCTCAAACTGGCAAATTCACCGGTGGTTCCCAGGATAAAGATCCCATGAACACCTCCCCGAATCGTATGTTCTATTAAACGTTCAAGACCTTCGAAATCTAAAGTATCGTTATCCAAAAGCGGGGTAACGAGGGGAGAAATTATTCCTCGCAAAGGTTTTTTCATATCATCATCCGAATTTATAATATTTCCTGACAGCAGTATTAATCTTCCATTTGCATTTCAGCCCCTTGGAGAAGACTACCAGATTCCCTTTTCCGAAATTTACAGGTTTCCCATTATCGGGTGTTACAACAACATTGCCTTCAAGGATATAACAGGTTTCAGTCTCGTCATATTCCCAGGGAAATTCTGAGACCTCTTTCTCCCATATCGGCCATGATTTGACATTAAGTTTCAGGAGTTTCTCTTCTGTGGGTTTTTCTACATGTATCATATCCGGTTATTTTTTTGGTTATGACTTTAATTTATATCAATTATACATCAAATCTCGTAAAGGTTTTATAAAGCACCAAGAATTTCTTTCAATCTTTAACCTTAGTCCTGGGTGCATTAATAAATAAATCTTAAAACATATTGAGAAATGCTGTAAAAAAAAAGTATTAATATTGTATATACACATTTACAGGATTTTCTCAAACCCCAAACCGATGAAACCAAAACTGATAATTATTGCAGCATTCATGATCTTTGGAATCAGCTTGTTTTCTTGTAAAAATGAAAAGAAAACCACTGACCAACAGTCCGTT
Organism: Bacteroidales bacterium; assembly: GCA_030692905.1. Taxonomy (GTDB): domain Bacteria; phylum Bacteroidota; class Bacteroidia; order Bacteroidales; family VadinHA17; genus LD21. The sequence continues at coordinate 4,286 of JAUYBT010000218.1, read as the reverse complement.
ATTCCTTCTGTTGAACGACAGAAGTGGGCAATAGTGATCCATGGTGGTGCCGGCGTAATAACAAGGGATAAAATGACACCGGAGAGGGAGGGGTGGGTTTAAATTATATTGAAAATCAGTTAATTATCAATAAAGTTTTACCGAGCCGTATGATGCAACTATATTAACTCTGGCAGATGGCAACTCTTCTTTTCCGAAAATACCGGTTACTTCATATGAGTTATTCTCAACAATTCGTCTCTGATTTTTAAAGTTATCCTCATTATATTTCAATCCACCATAGGTTACTTTGGCATCGAGTTTGTAGTTTGCCGATTCTTCAATTCCGAGCCTTACACCCATATAATGTGTTTCTATATCAATCGATTCGAAACCTGCAGGAACACGATCAATTGAAAATGAACCGTAACTCCCGTTATAATTTAGTTTTTTTGTCAGGACTCCGATGTTTGTTTCTGTGTATCCATTTTCCAGAACCAGGTTGTTAATGTTCTCAATCCTGATATTATCATATTTACTTTCGCCAACGATAGAACTTGTCTCGCCAATGGAGAGTTTTGAATATTTACTGTCAAGAAGGAGTGCCTGACTTTTTGTTATACTCATGTTACCTGTGTACCTGATCGTAAGGTCTAGCCATCCTGCTTCATCAATTGTTCCTTTTCCGTAGGCCAGGTTAAGTCTGTTGAGAGGTTTTACATTACTTCTTGTCAGTTTTCCGGCTGTAAAGTTTCCATATCTGATATCGAGATTCATTAATCCGTGAAGTTCATCAATATCGGTATCACCATATTTGTTTGCGAGTGTCAGGGCTGTTCCAACGGGCATCTTTACGTTATAATCAATACTGAATTTTCTTGACACGTTACTCCAAACTGTGAAGTTAAATTTGTCGTCTATAACTGTTTTGGCTGATATAAGGTTTTCACCTTCTGAAAACCGGACATCGATATAGCTCAGAAGTTTCTCTGCTCTTTCTTTATTGGGTAATTCTACAGTTACCTTGACATCGATGACGACCTGATCCTTATCCCAGCTCTGGATCACAACATCGCCATACCTGTTGCTGATTTCAAGTGTAGTGTTTGCTCCTGCTGTATATTCCTTGTGGAATTCTTTTGTAACCTCCTGTGCTGATAATGTGAAAGATATAAGGAACAATGATATGAAGAGGAGCATTCCTGGTTTATAATCTGACTTTTTCATTTTCTGTATTATTTTGGTTATCATTCCTGATCGTTTTAAGCTGATTTACTATGTAGGTCATAATCTCAAGTTTTGTCTGATAATGTTCTATCATTGCATTAATAATTCGTTCATCATCAGGATTTGCTTTGAGTTCTTTCTGAAGAGATACATACACTGAATCCATGCTTTTCATCTCAATCAATAGCAACTCTTTCTGTTCGGGATTGTTTTTCAGATCAATAGTTACTATTTCACCTTCCATCAAGTTGACTTGGTGTATGTAGTAGTTTTCCACCTCTTTGTATTGTGGTGAAACCTGACCAAGGGTCATCCTGCTGCTCCCCGGACGGATGAAATGGTCCCATGTCCAGAGCGAGGAAAGTGTAACCAACAAGGTAACAACTGCGGCTCTTAACAGGTAAGGGACAATACTTCTTTTAGGTGTATTGGCCTGGAACCTTACTTCGAGTTTCCTGTTGAACCTTTCAAAGTGACCATTCGAAGGTTCTGTTTCTTCGAAAAAATCCTTATTATCCCTGATTATTTCTTCTATAGTTTTCATACCCGATAATTTTTTCATTTTCCTTTTAATTCTCTGATGAGTTTCTGTTTCGCCCTTGAGAGTTGTGATCGTGAAGTGCTGCTGTTGATAGATAGTATTTCTGCTATTTCATCATGATCGTAACCTTCAAGCAGGTAGAGAGAAAGTATAATCCTGTATCCATCCGGAAGTCTTTCAATTGCTTCCTTAACCTCTTCAACCCGAACATCAATCTCTTCATTTCTTGCTGAATCTTCACCGCTTTCATCTCTTATACCAACATGTGATTCAATATCTTCAAAGACCGCTTTTCTTTTATTCAGGGCATCAAGTGAACGGTTAACAACTATTTTTTTGAGCCATGCACCGAAACTTACGGTTCCCGAATAAGTATCAATTTTTTCAAAGGCCGACAGGAATGATTCCTGCATTATGTCTTCAGCTTCCATTGTGTTGTTTACAATCCTCAGACTCGTATTATACATAGCTTTGTAGTATAACTTGTAGATCTGGAACTGTGCTTTCTGGTCGCTATTTTTACACCCGTCCAAAAGATCCTGGTGTAAGTTTCTGAATGCCGCTTCTACATTTGCCATCTTTACATAAAGACTAGTTTTTATATGTGTTGCTGCACCCACTTTCTATTAATTTTCTAATCAATAGACGTGGTACAAATTTAAATGCTGCACTGAAATTAAGAAATTTTATTTAAAATTTCAGAAAAAATTCAGAATAAATCCCTGGGTAACCTGCCCGCTGTTGTAATCTAACTCTGAACCAAATAAACTGTGAGGTATAGAATAAATCAGGAGAAGTACGAATGCAGCTAGCGCTGTATAGAGAGGTCTGTCTTTTTTTCTGTTCATGGCAACAGCTAAAATCCAGAATAATAATGCGATAAGTGTTTTATTATCAGTAAGATCCCAGCCAAAAGGAATTCCCGTCCATAAATCACCAAATGCATAATATTGTACTATCGGGCCAAGTACCATACCACCTGCAATGAAAAGGATAAGTGTCCAGATAGAGTACTTTTTATATAAGGGATATTTTATAACACTCATAAGTCCGGCAAGGGTCGAAAAAAGTATTGCCATAAACATAAAAAGTATATGTGGAATCAGAATAAAGGCCGGAACCCCTCCTTTAAATCTGATTACTACAGGTGTTTCCTGGAGATAAGACCGGGTTCCATTGGAATCGGTTATTTCAAAATAGTACTGGAGTTTACCAGCTGCGGGTTGTTGTGGCACCTCAGCGAAAAACCCTTTATCTTCAGTAATCTTAAATACTTTATTCATCAAATATGAATCTACCGGATACACTTTGAAAGAAAACTCTGCAACCTGATATTCTTCGTCACTTCTGAAACGTTTGAAAAAAAGTCTTGCTTTAACTGTAGTATCGGTAATCTTCAGTTTCACTTCGGATCTTTCGTCAAGGGCCAGACTTCGGACAAGTTTTAATTCATACAAATTATTATTTAGCGCTACTTCCAACTCCTTTGGGTATGTCGGGCCTGTATGTCTTTGATATATAGCAGCAGATAGAGTAATTACCAGGGCTAGGGACCACAATATAAATTTTTTCATTTTGTAAGATATTAAATTCAGATTTTTTACTTTTGCCTTTCGCCTTTTGCCTTTCGCCTTGTTTATAATTGTATCAATAAAACCTCTTTTTTGTCATTACGCAGAACCTCAACGCTTATTGTCTGACCATATTTAAGCTGACCCATTCTGAACATATAATCCTGAATATTATTGACTGGTTTCCCGTTGATTGCTGTAATAATATCAGCTTTTTTCATTCCGCCCAAAGCAGCAGGTTTGCCTGGTGTGACGAAGTCGGCTCTTAATCCGTTTTTAATATTACCTGCAAAATCGGGCATAATGCCAAGAGTAACTCCTTTTCTTCTTCCATATCTTACGGTTTCCACCTTTGGACCAGATTCTTTAAACTGAAGTCTGGCAGTTGATGATAAAAGCTCCTTTGCAACACTGAATATCAGATCGGAAATTTTCACCATTCCGTTGTAGTTAATCTTGTCATATGTATCCGAGGGGGTATGATAATCGAGATGAGCACCTGTAAAATAAAACAGAACAGGAATATTCTTGCCATAGAATGAGGAGTGATCCGATGGTCCATAACCTTCATCTGAAAGGGTCAGTTTTATCACGGTAGTATCGCTTTTTGAATATATCAGATCCTTCAGTCCGGTTGCTGTCCCAACTCCGGAAATCTGTAAATTATTTGTTTCGTTTAACCTTCCTACCATATCAAGATTAATCATAGCATTCACTTTGGAAAGATCTATACCAGAGTTACCGGTAAATTGCTTTGATCCCATGAGTCCTTCTTCTTCTCCGGTAAATGCGATACAGATAATGCTTCTTTTATGGCTTCCCTTTGTCATTGCAAATTTTTCGGCAATCTCAAGCATCATTGCAACACCGGAAGCATTATCATCCGCACCATGATGAACAGCAATTGTGTCAACTGCTCTGCTGGAAGAACCGGGTCCGCCCATTCCAAGATGATCAAAATGAGCACC
>JAUYBT010000035.1 GCA_030692905.1 Bacteroidales bacterium | reverse complement strand
ATGTGGTGGTTGTTTTAATCAGATCCCGCCCCAGAGACAGCTCGATATCAAATCAAGAAAGAAAATCATTGTCTGTGAATACTGCGGACGAATTCTTGTGGATGATGAAATAATAAAAGAAGGTCATTTGTAATTACCCTTACCTTCATGAACTCACCCCCTTGTGTTCCCCCTCTTTACGAAGTAGAGAGGGGGAATTTACTAACATCCAATGTATTACACCCCCTCTTTGCGAAGCAGAGAGGGGGACGGGGGGTGAGTTCGTGTGTTTCAGAGAGGGGGATTGGGGGTGAGTTCGTGTGCGAACAGAGAGGGGTTGCCTGCCTGCCGGTAGGCAGGGGGTTAGGTAAAAAAAACTAACTTTACATCATAACTCACAATCCTGTTCCATGACTACTGCTGAATTCAAAAAACAGATTGCAGAAGGCATTCCTTTCAGACTTCCTGCTCCTAAACCTTATGATCAAAACCTGAATCATGCACCAAAAAGAAAAGATATACTAAACAGTGCTGAAAAAAAACTTGCGGTAAAAAATGCCCTCAGATATTTTCCCGAAAAATTTCATTCTGTTCTGGCAAAAGAGTTTGTACAGGAACTGGCAGCGTATGGAAGGATATACATGTACAGGTTCAGACCTGATTATGAGATAAAAGCCCGTCATCTTGATGATTTTCCACACCGGTCGCGCAGTGCAGCAGCAATCATGCTAATGATCTCAAATAACCTGGATCATGCTGTTGCCCAGCATCCTCATGAATTAATAACCTACGGTGGTAACGGAGCTGTATTTCAAAACTGGGCACAGTATCGCCTGACAATGAAGTATCTTTCTGAGATGAATGATGAACAGACTCTTGTCGTTTATTCAGGTCATCCGCTTGGTCTTTTCCCCTCACATAAGGATGCCCCAAGGTTAGTTGTGACCAATGGCATGGTAATCCCTAATTATTCCACCCAGGATCACTGGGAAAAGTTTAACGCACTTGGTGTTTCTCAGTACGGTCAGATGACGGCAGGTTCGTATATGTATATCGGACCGCAGGGTATTGTTCATGGAACAACAATTACTCTGCTTAATGCAGGCAGGATGATCAGCAAAACAGGAGAGGGGTTGACCGGCAAACTGTTTGTATCCTCCGGGCTGGGAGGAATGTCAGGGGCGCAACCTAAAGCTGCGGACATAGCAGGTATTATTTCGGTGATAGCTGAGGTGAATCCCAAGGCTATTCAAACCAGGCATTCCCAGGGTTGGGTAGATGAGGTCTTTTCTGATATGGATAAACTTATAAGGAGAGTGAAGCAGGCAACTGCAGCTAAAGAAGTGACTTCAATAGCCTATGAAGGCAATATAGTTGATGTTTGGGAGAAATTTGCAGATGAGAATATAAATGTTGATCTCGGCTCTGACCAGACTTCACTGCATAATCCCTGGGCAGGAGGATATTATCCGGCCGGTTTAAGTTTTGAGGAATCAAACCGGATGATGGCGGAAAATCCTGAAAAGTTCAGAGAGGCTGTACGCAAGTCACTCAGACGCCAGGTTGAAGCAATAAACAGGCATGCAAAAAGGGGGACATATTTTTTTGATTATGGTAATGCATTCCTTCTTGAGGCTTCACGGGCAGGAGCCGATGTGTTGAATCCCGAAGGGGAGTTCAGATATCCATCTTATGTTCAGGACATTATGGGGCCAATGTGTTTTGATTACGGTTTTGGTCCATTCAGATGGGTTTGCTGTTCAAATGATCCCGCCGATCTGGAGGTAACTGATACAATTGCAACAGAGACACTCGGAAAATTAATTAAAAAATCACCTGTTCAGATAAAGCAGCAGATGACTAATAATATTCACTGGATAAAAGAAGCAGGTAAAAACAGGCTGGTAGTTGGCTCACAGGCAAGAATTTTATATGCCGATGCCGAAGGAAGAATGGCAATTGCCGATGCATTTAATAAAGCTGTTGCAGAAGGGAAAATATCTGCACCTGTTGTAATCGGAAGGGATCATCATGATGTGTCAGGCACCGATTCACCTTTCAGGGAGACATCAAATATCTATGACGGATCAAAATTCACAGCCGACATGGCTGTTCAGAATGTAATTGGAGATTCTTTCCGTGGAGCTACCTGGGTATCATTGCATAACGGAGGCGGAGTAGGATGGGGCGAGGTTATCAATGGCGGTTTCGGGATGGTACTCGATGGTACAGAGGATACCGGAAACAAACTCAGGATGATGCTTCACTGGGATGTCAATAATGGTATTGCACGCCGCAGCTGGGCTCGTAACAAGGAAGCAATGTTTACATTGAAAAGAGAGATGGAGAGAACCCCCGGCCTTAAGGTCACAGTGCCATATATAGCAGACGATGAAATAATTGAGGAAGCTTTTAGATAGGTATGAAGTTCGCGGTATGCGGTTCAGGAAGTTCTTTAATTTGAAAGAAGAACAACTGCAATTGCGATTATCCCCTCTTCTCTTCCTGTGAATCCGAGCTTTTCAGTGGTTGTAGCTTTTATTGTAACGTTGTCTGGTTCTGTTTTAACCACAGATGATATAATTGTTCTCATTCCGGGAATGAAGGAAGATATTTTTGGTTTCTCGAGGCATACAGTACTATCGATATTGACTACACTGAATCCTTTTTCCTGTACCAGATTAAAGGTCTTTTTAAGAAGTATTTTGCTGTCGATGTTTTTATATTCCGCACTGGTGTCGGGGAAATAATATCCGATATCCCTTAATCCGGCGGCACCAAGCAGGGCGTCGCATATTGCATGCAGAAGAACATCACCGTCGGAGTGAGCCACGCACCCTTTTTCAGAAGGTATTCTGACACCCCCGAGCCATAGATTCAGTCCTATTTCAAGCCGGTGAAAATCGATACCCTGACCTATTCTGATATTCATCCCTGTGATCTGCTGGCGTTTCTCAACGCATTAAAATCGAATGCCAGGGAAAATCGCAAAGTATGTGCAAGAGGATGATTTTGTGCCAGCGGCATCAGGTATGAGAAATCAATTGTAAAGATTTTCAATCTGAAGCCTGCACCTGCAGTGAAGTACTTACGGTTACCTTTGGTTTCATTTTCCTGAAAATAGCCACCCCTTATTGCAAACTGGTCATTATACCAGTATTCTACTCCATAAGAAACGGTAAATTCACGGAGTTCCTCTTTAACCCCCCCGGGGGCATCAAAGAATGACTGAAAAATTGCAACAGGAACAGCAACATTTGGATCCTTGCCGGCTTTAATTTCAGTTAAGGCAGAACGGATTGTATCCCCTCTTTCATTGATATCTCCAATATTAAAATATATAGGAGTTGTCGGAACAAGAAGTTTATTGATGTCGATTGTAGCTGTAATTTTATTGTAGGAGTCCAAATCAATAGTAACTGCTGTTCCAAGTCGCATATTCATGGGAATAAAATCAGATGTCTGTGAATGAGGTTTATAACTCATTTTTGATCCTATGTTCGAGAAATTGAGTCCAAAACCAAGTTGTGCATCTTTGCTGAAAAGAGTGATATCCTTCTGGTAATACCCCGAAATGTCAGCAGCAAATGAGGTTCCGGGTTTTGTTTCATCTCCTCCGGAGTAGGATCCGCTGGTGAGGTTTGAATAGATGAACCTGAAAGCGATTCCACCGGAAAGATTATCGGTAAATAACCTTGAATAGGCAGCATCGAGGGCAAATTCATTCGGATTGATGGTACGTATCGGATTTCCGAATTCATCGGTTAATGGAACTTTTCCAAGCGAAGAATAAAGGAGACTCACGCTTAAAACCTGTTTCGTGTCAAGTCTTTTGTAACCGGCAAGGTAGGCAATATTAATATCTGATATCCCAAGATTCCTTAGCCATGGAGAATAAGATATTCCTACTCCACTGTTGCCATCGATAAAAGCAAATTTAGCAGGATTCCAATGCATGCTGAAGACGTCAGGTGATGTAGCAACACCTGCATCACCCATCCCTCCGGCTCTCGAATCGGGAGCTATTGTGAGGAACGGAACAACGGTTTGTACTGCATTAATCTCTCCGGTACTCTGTGAAAAAAGTTCCGGGTTACCCCCAATGGCTGCTAAAAATATCAATACTGCAACTGTCTTTTTCACCATAATACAATTGTTTTTAATGGTATGATGTAGCTAGCTCCGACCTGTCGGGGCTCGGTTCTTCATGCTGATTTTTATCATTCTACGATTCTGCAAATATAAAACAAAAATTTTCCCCTTATATTGTGTAACTGTCACAAAATGATCATACGGCCCGAAACCCTTGCTGTTTCCCCACTTTCAGTCGTAACAATAACTGAATAAAGATAGATGCCTCTGCCGACTCGCTTTCCTCCGTCATCATTTCCATCCCATATTACAGGAGGAAGAGAATAACCGGTTGATGGAACTTTAGTTTTTATGATTTTTATTATCCTGCCATTCAGACTAAAAATATTTATAATGACATTTAATTCAGCTGCAGGTCTGTTGTGCCCGGCACTGATCCTGGTCTCGCTGAGGAATGGATTCGGATAGTTAATCAGATTTTTAAGCACGAATTTTTCCCCTGTTTCAACCAGGAATATTATCGACTTTTCTGAGGAGTTATTATAATTATCCCATGCTTTTACGGTAAGAGTATGACTGCCTCCGCTTAATCCTGGCAGGTCATAGATAATCCTTCCCTTCTTATAATTATCAAAATCATTTTCAAAATAGTTATTGAGGACAAAAGAGCTGTTGGGATCATTATCAAGAAATCCTGTCAGATCATGTCCAATACCTGATCCGGTTGTATTAATGCCGCTCTTATCTTCAATGATTGCCAGTAACTTAGGATTGTTATCAGTTATGCCTCCATTTCTGAAGAGGGTGTCATTCATAAATAGGTTAATATCAGGACCAGAAGTGTCAGGAAGAGCTGTATCAGAAAATCCTCCTACAACTATATCGGAGAAATTCCCGTTCATGTCTTCATTCTCATTATTGGCATAATAGCTGATCTTTCCGGTTCCGAACGAATAATCAATATCCCTGGGGACAATGAAATTAAACCTGAATCTGCCGTCTTTTGCCATCGTCTTGCCACTGAAAAGAATGTTGTTCCTGAGATCGAATTCCATGGTTTGCCCACCATCATTTGCAAGAGTTTTTATTTTACTTGCTTTATCGTACACCAGCGGGGAGACCACTCCATTAAAATTGTTCATAAGGTTTCCGTCCTGATCTTCAATGTGTCCGGCAACTGTTACAAGAGACAGAGCCTTAAGGCTGTCTGAATTATCCGAAACCGAAACATTATTAATGGAGTCTGTAATTACCTTTCCGTGCCATGGCCAGGCAAGTTTTAAGGCCGGATCGCCGAGTAAGGAAAAGTTCCTTTTATTCGGACCACTTCCCGAATTATTTTTGGCTAACCTGATTATATCACCTAAACGCATGGTGTTACCGGATTCATCGCGATCAAAAGCAGAATTGAATATGTTTTTGTTAAGGAAATAATTTGGAGTAGAATAAACAACCCGTGTAGTTGACATTAATGCAATGCCGCCTCCATCTCTGTTCAGAAGCACCATCTCGCCGGCTGAAGTCTTCCCGGTCATCTCCTTTGTTATTACATTAATTTCAATATCATCGAACCGGCTGAATTCACATGTTGCTATGATAAAAAGCGGAAGTTTACCACTATTTTTCCAGGAGTTAATATCTTCCATTTTAAGCACCCTCTCGTGGGCAAGGCCACTCTCGTTGCCATGACCCGTATAGTTAAAAATGAGACATCCTGAATTTATGCGATCGTTGATTGCTTTAGTAACATCCGGATAAGATTGTCCGTTAACAGTGGTTGTTTGTCTGAAAGCATCCAGATAAATCTTTTCGATATTAAAAGAAGGAACACTATCGTTAAGAAGAGAAGCAAGTCCTTCAGCATCAGACATATGTGTATTTCCGTCTTCATCATCTGCGATAAGTGCGATCACATTTCTCCATTCACCCATGTTAGCAGGATCGAGGTATCTGATGATCTTCGAAAGGATAATACCTGCCTGTATGGTATCGGAAACCGGTAACCGGCCAATACCAATATCTTCAGTGCCCTCTGCTTCTCCTTCACCATCTTCGAGCAATCCGTAGAAATCGTCGGATGTAAAAGAAGAGACAATCACATTTGAATTTTGTGACTGGTAGGTGGGAATGAAATTTGGATTATTCGGAGGGAGTGTTTTATTCTCATAAGAACCGTCGCCAAAAAGAAGCAGATATTTAAGAGGATGGATGCTGCCCTGCTGATTCAGATACTTCATCCTGACAAAATTTCTGATAGCTGCAATATCCGGTATCCCACCGGAAAATTCATTATATACCTGTTCAAGTGTTACAACCTGCGAAAGAAGACCGCTGTTATTAAGATGAATATTTGCCAGTTTTTCAGCATATGTTCTGAACAAAGAGTGGGTAATAATAATCATATCAGCTGGTTCAGAAGAATGAAGATCCTGGTTTGGTACTGCAGCTGGTTTAATGGTTGGTGTCAATACGTTACCCGATGTAAATGCAATAAAAGTTTTAAGGGTATCAGTAGCTGCTTTGAATGTAATATTGTCTCCGGTTCTCGTATACTGAATCTGCTTTGCATTCATAGGGTCAGAAATATCCCAGATTATGGCATCATTAATAAGGCTTTTTATTGAGAACCCGGTTATCCTTCCTTGTGCAATGGACCTTGAATCACTATATTGCATAGCAGGGCCGGTGTATGAATTTGATTTTCTTCCCTGCAGTTTTACCCAATCAATCCATCCTTTTGCGCCGGCTTCACCGTTATTATAAAATCTTATTTCAAATACAGGGGATGTCGATGCCGGAAATATTGAACCGGTGGAATCAACAATCTGGGCATAAGTGCCGGTAGTATTAAAAAGATTAACGCTTTGGACCTGAATACTTTTCCTGAGTGTTGCTCCTTCATAGAGTCTGAAAATAGTTGGAACAGATGCCCTGGCAGCAACCCTGATACTGTAATTTATTTTTTCTGAAGTCAGAAGATCCGTAAAACCAGGATTGATCTGAAGGCTCGCAATTCGCTGAAACCATTCTCTTCCTGATTTAATCAGGTTTTCATCTTCCTGTTCATGAACGAATAAATCGTCGGATTCTGATGAGTAGTAATTAGCTGGCTGAGAAGGTTCTCCGGCCGTTGCGACTCTTTTTCCCGGAGTTGAACCTGAAGTGATGAAATAAAATGCTGTGTCGGAATAATTGTGCCGGAGGAAGTCATACTCTTTGGAAGTTTCATTATAAATCCATCTGCTGGTGCCTTTTCCAAAGAACAAGAGATAATCACCTTCATTAAAGATGCCATCGCTTCCTTTATAAGTAAAAACTGATAATTCTTTAAGGTCATCAGGTTTGGGAGCATTATTGTAATACGATAACTGTCCGGCATTGTTACAAAATATCCTTGGATTAGAGGGGTTCACCAATCCAAGCTGTCTGAGTTTTGAATAATCAATCCTGTAAATTCCGTCAATAGTGATTGCAATTCTGAACCATTCACCTGAAGAAAGAACTGAAGAAGATGAATAACTATCTTTGCCTTTTTGTCCGTATATGTTAACTGGTAAGAGCAAAAGAAAAAGTGTTAATATTTGAACTAATCTTTTCATCATTCCTGACAAAGATAGAAATGTACTTTTTGTTTGCTGACTTATTTTGTTTTTTTGAATGCTGATCAGGTTATAATAATAACGACATCATTCCGTTGATATTGCAGTAGTTCATAATATGTTGAAGCAACTTAGTAAAATACTGATATTCATTTTTGTCATCCCTTCTTATTGTTTTGGACAGGAGACTGATTCGGGGCCGGGCTATCAGATGATAATGATGAATAATCCGGCATTTTCGGGTAGCGAGGGAGATGGAGTATTGAGGTTGTCATATCTTAATTTTTATCCTGGTAACAATTATAACCTGCATTCTGTTTATTTTTCTTATGATTCATATTTTCCGGCATTGCATGGTGGAGCAGGATTTTATCTCACTGATGATTACCTGGGAGGAATTGTAAATGATTTAAGAGGAGGATTATCATATGCATATTTTTTACAGGCGGGTAATGATCTGTTCATTAATGCAGGCCTTTCAGCTTCAGTTTATCACCGGGGCTATAATTTTGACAAAGCAGTTTTACCAGATCAGATCGATCGGTTTGGAGGGGTTACTTTTCCTGCCGGCGAAATTCTGGCAACTTCAGGACGAACAGTATTTGATATCGGAGCAGGGTTTCTTTTTATTTCGGGAAAGTATTTTGGAGGGTTTTCAATTAATCACCTTGCTGAACCTGATCTCACTGCAACCGGCTTTTCGAATGAGAGGCTTAAAAGGAAGCTTCTCATACATCTGGCCGGTGAATTAAACCTTAGTAAAACTCAGAGTCTGAAAGTCCGTCCTTTGGGATTTCTGGGACTGCAAGGAGGATTTTTATCTGCAGGTGCAGGGGTTGTCTTAGAAAGTAATTACCTGTCAGTAAATGCGATAATGCTCGGCGACAATAAAAAAAACATGAATATACAGACAGGGTTTTCATTTAAAAGCGGGAAAGTGAGTGTTTATTACAATTATCGTTTTAATATT
>JAUYBT010000024.1 GCA_030692905.1 Bacteroidales bacterium | reverse complement strand
GATAATGAAGCTTTTGCACCTATATTATTATAACCCAGTCTGATATCTTTTTTTGCAGGAGAATAGTTGGTTATACTTGTGTCGTAACCGTAAGCATACCTGATCTTCTGACTGAAATCCACTGAGCTTTCAAAGAGGTTTTTTCTAAAGAATTTCCGGCCGAAAAGAGATGCATCGTTATCCATATAGCCTGCAAAAACCTTCTTGCCATTCTGGAGTTCAACCTTCCCGTTGGTTGAGAAATGCCGGCCATAGAAACCGATTGTTCCTTTCTTTGACCGCTCATTAGTTATACTGATTTCAGCCAGGGGAGTGATATAATTACCCATACCAATATTCACATAGCTTTTGTAAAGTTTAGGTAATGGATCTGGAAGTAAAGCAACTGCTTTTATAGGACTGATGGTATATACAGGCAGGAAAGGTTTCGTCCTGATCTCGTAACGGAATTCGGGTCTGACTTTCATAGTGTCGTTCATATCAGGCAGAAAGCTTCTTTTTTTAACCTCTGGGAGAGATGGCTTGTACGGATTGTACAGGGTAACCTCTCTCTTTAGCCCGGTTTCCTGTTTCGTTACCTGCGCACTGACCGGTAATAAACAGAATAATATGAAGGCTGGTATAATAAGGTTTCTTTTTATCATGTCAAATCAATTTCTTATTCACATTTTCAATTATTATTCACTATCTGGTTATCTGTCGTTTACAACCGCGCATTATTTGTTTTCGCTAAGGGAATCCAGTTTGGCTTTTACTTCATCAAGTATTCCATCGTTGTCAATAGAGTAATAATCTTTAAGGCTCTGAAGTGTTGCCCGTGCCTGCAGAGTATCGCCCTTTTTTATGCTGATATCTGCAAGAAGGAGGAACATTCTTGCCATCCAGTACTGGTGCGGGGTATTCTGGCCGATGAACTCTGAAATAATCTTTTCTGACTCAGCTGTCATATCTTTCTTATATAGCAGTTCGGCAACCCTGTATTTTGATTCTGCTCCTTCCACACTTGTGATCTCTGTGGCAACTTTCCGGAAATCTTTGAGAGCTTCATCAAAATTATTAAGACTGTAATTTGCTTTAGCGCTCATAAAGGTAGCTTCTCTTACCAACTCCTCGGGAATATTTACAGAGCTGTTGATTTTTCCGGCTGCAATAATTGTCTTCTGGGCATCACCTGCCTGGTATGACGACCTCAACTGCCCTTTAAGAGCGATAAGCCTGTTCCCGACATTTCCGGCCACTTTCTCAAGTCTCTCATAATAATCGAGGGACGCACTATAATCCTCTTTATCATAAAGTATTGCAGAAGCTGCAATCAGCGATTGTTCAAGAAATTGATTATTGGGCGCAGATGAAACCTCAATGTACAATTTCAGAGCTTCACCGTTGTTACCAGCTGATTTCAGGCACTCTGCCAGGTAATACTGTGCATTCTGCCTGAAACTGCCATTCGGAAACTCATTGAGATAACTTTTAAACACTTCTGTTGCTTTATCGTATTTGGCAGTCATATAAAGGTTTTCGCCCGATGTATACAAAAGTGAATCCTTTTGAGCCAGGTTTACGTCACCATAACCATCAAGTGTCTTTATATAGGAGAAATAGGCTTCGACATCATTTATATCGACATAAATGGTTCTCAAACCGGTAATTGCATATCTTGCCTCAGGTGTTGATTTAAAGTTTTTAATTACCTTTTTGTACTGGGCAATTGCTTTATCATTTTCCCCCAGATTATAATACAGCAGACCAAGCTGAACAATGGCACGCGGAACAAACTGACTTGTCTGATAAGTTGAGATGATTGTATTGAAATCTGCTTCTCCTTTTTTATAATCTTCCAGGACAATGTAAGCTCTGCCTCTCTCAAAAATGGCATTCGGGACAAAGGATGAAGAAGGATATTTCAGCGTAAGTGAAGTGAGTACATCAACTTTACCTTTACCATCATTCATAAGACCAAGGGAAAAGCCCTTCTGAAACATGGCATAATCAGCATCCAGTTTCCCGTATTCAATAACTTTATCATAATAGCTGATTGCCATCGGATAATTGGTCGCAATGTAATAACAATCAGCAATCCTGTTTTTGGCATCGGCCAGCACCTCGGGCCTTGCATTTGTCACACCTGCTTCAAAAGTTTTCAAATGGTTCAGTGCATTTGTATAATCTTTAAGATTAAACAGGGCATAACCAAGGTTATATCTTACCATGTTATACTCACTTAAAAGCATCGAACCTGGTATTCCCATAAACAACTCATAATCAGCTTTTGCCTTATCGTATTGAGCAAGCCTGTACCATGCTTCACCTCTCCAGTAGATAGACCTTGCCCTGATTGACCTGTTATACTTTTCATATTTAAGCGATTTATCAAACATATCGATAGAAGCTTCGATCTCCAGGTTTTTAAACAATTCCAATCCTCTGAAAAACGCAACTCTCTGATATGCTTCCTCCAGTCTGCTATCTTTATTCCGTATCTTATCGAGTGAGGAAAGAGCCGCTTTGTAATTTTTAACCTGCAAAAACGTAGTTACCAGGTAATCGTATGCCTCCTGAATCCTCTCTGATCCGGGGTATAGGTCGATATATTCCTGAAAAGCCGCAATTGTCTCTCCGAAAGGAGAATATGATGTTTCATATGTCAGTTTTGCATAGCTAAACAATGACTCCTCCTTAATTTTTTTATCATAATTCAATTTTGAAGCTTCACCAAATGCAAATTGCGCACGCTTTTTATCACCCTTCTGCAGATAGCAATCACCAAGGAGATTCCAGATATTCTGACTTAAGAGGTCGCTCCTCGGTCCTATTTCAAGAAATAATTTAATAGCTTTATCAATCTCTCCTGTTTTGTAATAACAATAACCGAGCTGATATTTATCCTCCCTTTCACTGGCTTTGGCCCCCGATGAATATTTTTCAAGATAAGGTAATGCTTCATTGTAATTTTCCTTGTTATAATAAGCATCCCCGATGAACCTGTACAGTTCAATAGACCTCTCTTCCCCGGCCGATTTTAGAAGGCCTGGGGCCATGGAAAGAATGCCATTATAATCTTTTTGCAGATATAAAATCTGAACAATATAGAATGGGACTACGACTCCGAATGTTTCATCATCTTTCAGACGCATGAATCCCTCCATGGCTGTCTGATACATTTTTTGCTCGTAAGCTATCTGGGAAAAATAGTAAACAGCAGGCGGAGTATATTCGGTATCAATATCTTTAATTTCCGAAAACATCAGAAGTGCCCCGCTTTTATCCCCTTTGATATAAAGCGAATATCCCAGTCTGAAAAAATATTCTGCCAGAATATCCGCCTCCAATTCCTGCCTGTTCACAGATTCGTACCAGGTTACTGCTTTCCTGTAATTTTTGTTCTGGTAGAAATAGTCACCTAAAGCTAACCTCGCTACATTTATCCTTGGGCTTTCCGGATGTGTCGATATGAACATGATCATCCTGTATTCAGCATCAGTGTTAAAAAGTTTCAATGCGGCGATTGCACTAAGATATTCAGCGTCAGCAACCATAATGAGGTTGGACTTATCATCACTTTTGATGAATGAATCAAAGAGACGGATAGCTGCAGGATATTTCTCTTTATTGAATAATTCCATACCCCTGTTAAATTCAGAACCAATCTCTTTGCCGGTAAACGGGACCTGCGATGAGACCTGAATTATGAAAATCAAAAGAAAACTGAATATTAAAATGAGTTTATTTCTGTTCATAACTTATTTTTTTTGACCCGGTACAATCAGACACTATTTGCATCTTATAATTTACGAAAGTGCATAACGTGTTAATTGTAAGCCACATATAACATTAACCTGATTTTTCTAATTAAACGTAATATTACAACTATTAAACGCCAGCTACCGGCCTTTATTACTGATTTTATCAACATATAAATGTTAATTATCAATTCTTTCTTTATTTTGCACTTAAAATAACCGGTAAATGCAGGAAAATCTTCCACTGGATGTAATTATTGAGCTGATAAACTGTACTATATGGCAGCAGGATCATCTTGTACTTTCCAATGTTAATCTTAGTGTCGGAAAAGGTGAATTTATTTACCTTGTGGGCAGGGTTGGCAGCGGGAAATCGAGTCTGATAAAAACTCTCAACGCTCAAATCCCTCTTAAAGAGGGCATAGGTCTCGTGGCTGGTTATAACCTGATGAAACTAAAAAGAAGGGAGATCCCCTACCTTCGCAGAAAGATCGGGTTTGTTTTCCAGGATTTTCAATTGCTCATAGACAGGTCGGTAAATGAGAATCTCGAATTCGTTTTAAAAGCGACAGGGTGGAAAAACAAGAAAGAAATAGATACCCGTATTAGTGAAGTACTTGAAAAAGTGGGTCTTGAACTGAAAGGTTATAAGATGCCTCATCAGTTGTCGGGAGGCGAACAGCAGCGTGTTGTTATTGGCAGGGCACTGCTTAATGACCCTGATATTATTCTGGCCGATGAACCAACCGGTAATATTGACCCCGAGACATCAGAAGGTATTATAAGGCTGCTGACAGATATCAGTAAGACAGGCAGAGCGGTGGTTGTGGCCACACATAATTATACACTCCT
>JAUYBT010000004.1 GCA_030692905.1 Bacteroidales bacterium | reverse complement strand
CGGAACCTTGGGATTGGCATCTGGTCAACAGGTGGGGAGACAGCCGATTTAGGCGATCTTGTCAGAACTATTGTTGTTGATTCAACAGTTATTGCCCGGATGAAAAGAGCCGATGTGATTTCAAATCATAATATTAAAGAGGGCGATGTAATTATCGGATTATCATCGTTTGGAAAGACCATTTACGAAAAGGAATATAACAGTGGTATGGGCAGTAACGGACTTACATCTGCGAGGCACGATGTTTTTGCACCTTACCTTGCTTCAAAATATCCTGAAAGCTTTGATACAACACTGGCTTATGATCTCATCTATTCTGGCAAGCTTAGACTAACAGACCCGATAGAAGGTTTAAATACCGATGCCGGAAAACTGGTGCTTTCACCAACCCGTACTTATGCACCGGTAATTAAAAAGGTTATTGAAACCATGCGCACTGAAATACATGGTATGGTTCATTGTTCAGGCGGGGGACAGACTAAAGTCATGCATTTTGTTGATAATATGCATATTATTAAAAATAATCTGTTCTCATTACCACCATTATTCCGGATAATTCATGAACAATCCGGAACACCCTGGAAGGAGATGTACAAAGTATTCAACATGGGTCATCGGTTCGAGATCTACACCGGGAAAGAGAATGCCTCTGAAATCATCAATATCGCAGCCGGATTCAACCTTGAAGCCAGAATAATCGGGTATTGTGAAGCATGGGATAAGAAAAAGCTGACAATAAGTTCTGAATTCGGAACATTCGAATATTAGCAGAACTTATTCGAAAACGTTTTGTCTCATTTCCCAACCCTTTCTCCTTATCAATCCATCTCATCCCCCGGCCTTTTCTCCTGTAGTTTTAACCTCATCCCTATAATTCCTTCTCCTCAAGGAGAAGGAATGTAATATAAAGATAATCAATGTTTTAGCCCTCTCCTTCAGAAGAGGGTTGGGAGAGGTGAAATGAGGAGAGGGGTTGGGGTGAGGTAAAAGAAAAAGATTTATTTTTTCCCCATTTCTTATTATCTTTGCACCTTGAAAATTAATTATGCTATGGCAAGCAACATTATTCTTGAGAGGCTGGAGGGTGTGAAAACACGGTTCATAGAGGTCGGAGACCTTCTTATTCAGCCCGAGATTCTCTCGGATATGAAAAGGTATATCAACCTAAATAAGGAATATAAAGATCTCCTCCCTATAGTTGAGTCGTACGAAAGATATATGCTGGCTCTCAGCAATATAACCAGTACCAAAGAGCTACTTGCAACCGAAAAGGATGAAGAGATGCGCGAGATGGCTAAGGCTGAGCTGGATGAACTCACATCGCGCATACCCGAAATGGAAGAGGAGATCAAGATGCTGATAATCCCTGCCGATCCCGAGGATGAGAAAAACGCTGTTATGGAGATCAGGGCAGGAACAGGAGGTGATGAGGCAAGTATTTTCGCAGGCGATCTTTTCAGGATGTACAGCAAGTTTTTTGAATCAAAAGGATGGAAAGTTGATGTTAATAATGTCTCTGAAGGAACTGCAGGAGGTTATAAGGAAATTGTTTTGAGTATCTCCGGTGATGGTGTTTACGGTATAATGAAATACGAATCAGGTGTTCACCGTGTACAAAGGGTTCCCCAGACTGAAACACAGGGGCGTATTCATACTTCCGCTGCGTCAATTGTTGTGCTTCCTGAAGCCGATGAATTTGATATCGACCTTAAAACTGAAGATATCCGCAAGGATACTTATTGTTCTTCAGGCCCGGGAGGCCAGTCGGTCAACACAACATATTCTGCAATTCGCCTTACCCATATTCCTACAAATATTGTTGTTACATGCCAGGATGAAAAGTCGCAGCTTAAAAACTATGATAAAGCATTAAAAGAACTTAGAACAAGGCTCTATAATCTTGAATACCAGAAATATCTTGATGAAGTCTCACGCCGGAGAAAGACGATGGTCTCAACAGGCGACCGCTCTGCAAAGATCCGGACTTATAACTATCCACAGGGAAGAATGACCGATCACAGGATCAACCTTACTATTTACAACCTTCCCTCAATCCTCGATGGTAATATCCAGGAGGTTCTGGATAAATTACAGATGGCTGAAAATGCAGAACTGCTTAAAGAGAACAATATCTAAACCGGTTGATGATGAACCATTTAAAGTTATTTGAAAATATCGTTAAGAAGCACTCTTTTCTTTGCGTCGGACTCGATTCGGAAATTGAAAAAATTCCTTCATTTCTCCTTAAAGAAAAAGACCCGGTATTTGAATTCAACAAACGGATTATTGATGCAACTCATAAATATTCAGTAGCATACAAACCTAATGTTGCATTTTATGAATGTTATGGAGCAAAAGGGTGGACATCGCTTGAAGCGACAGTCAGGTATATAAAGGAAAACTATCCTGACATCTTTGTAATTGCCGATGCGAAACGGGGAGACATCGGAAACACTTCAAAGATGTATGCGAAAGCTTTTCTCGAAAATATGCCTTTCGATGCTATAACAGTTGCTCCTTATATGGGCGAAGATTCCGTAACGCCATTCCTTTCATATAATGATAAATGGGTTGTTCTTCTTGCACTTACCTCCAACAAAGGTGCTGATGATTTTCAGTATCACGATGAAGATGGAATAAAGCTCTTCCAAAGAGTACTGTCTATTTCACAGAAATGGGGTACCATTAATAATATGATGTATGTTGTTGGTGCAACACGTGCCGAAATGCTGAAAGATATACGTAAGATAGTGCCCTATCATTTTCTTCTTGTTCCAGGTGTGGGAGCACAAGGCGGGAGTCTTGAAGATGTGTCCCGTTATGGGTTGAACTCCAAATGCGGCCTTCTGGTCAACTCCTCAAGAGGAATTATCTTTGCTGATAATAGCGAAAACTTTGATAAAGTCGCAGGTGAAAAGGCAAGAGAGATCCAGCTGGAAATGGAAAAATATCTCTCCGAAAGAAACCTGATCTGAGTATCTTTAGTTTAAGTTTAGTTGAGATTGCTTCGTCGCTGCACTCCTCGCAATGACCTTATACTTTATCAGATATACTGCAACTCACAAAACGAATCTACATTATTTGCACTGTCATTGCGAATCCGACGAAGGAGGACGAAGCAATCCCATTTAACATCCACAGAACTTTATTACTGCATTACGACCGCAAAAATCTGTATTTAATGATCAAACTGTATTGATTATTAATACTTTTTTTTCACTATTGTCCGACTAATAATTTAGATTCTCTTTTTTTGTTGTTAAAGCTCTGATTATCAACAACCATTTTTTTGTTAGTTTTATTCACCCCCCTTACATATTTAAACTTAACTGTAGTAAGGGCGGTCCCAGATTTCTTCTATTGTAAGTTCTTTTTGTGCTCCTCAGCAATTCATTGACATCCAAAAGGCTTATTAAATGTATCCTTACCAGAGAGGCTACCACTGAAAAAGCTTTCTTAGCTTGTGCTATTTTCTGTGTCACTGTTAATAATAACTGAGCTATTAATGTGCACCAGACCTGCGTGTAAATCGCATTCTCGTTTTCACCATAAAAATAATGCAGTTGGAAGTTCTGCTTCATCTTTTTAAACAACAACTCAATGCCCCATCTTTTCTTGTAAAGGAATGCGACTTCCTCGGCCTCAATATCAAAATTGTTTGTTAAGAACTCAAAGTATCGGTTCCTCTCATCCTGGTAGCTGACTTTTCTTAATCGCAGGTTCTTTTTGATCTTGAGATTTATTATCCCGTTTTCATCTTCAGGATGATATTCCAACTCAATTATTTCATCGCTTAGCACTTTAGCCTGTCCTTTTTTACGATAATGACTCCGTTTAACCTCAATAACTGTATATACTGCATTACTTTTTATGCGGGTAACAAAATATACCTGATTTTGTGTCCATAATGCAAATTGGTGATAGTAGTTATACGCTTTATCAAAGACAACCATACTGTGCGAGATCAATTCAATGCTCTTCAAGAAGTTCTTGTCATGTACTTTTGCGGCTGTAACTTTAATAAATCGGCCAACCGACTGA
>JAUYBT010000204.1 GCA_030692905.1 Bacteroidales bacterium | reverse complement strand
TGTGGCATTTTGACAATTGTTGTTTTTGCTGTCAGAGAATGACATATAATTTTCAAAATGTCAAATACTGAATATATTTGATACAATATAATGTTATATGTCATATATTTACTATTTTTGACAAAAACAATATTTAATGTCAAAACAAATTCCATACGATCGCAACCAACCTTACAATCAGTTACCACTATTACCTCCTCCTGATGACAAAATTGTAACAGTGGAAATATTGCAAGCAGTAAATAAAGCAAACAAAGCTTTGGCAGAATTAAAAGGACTTGCTAAAAAACTTCCAAATCAATCAATGCTGGTAAATACCATTGCACTCAGGGAAGCAAAAGCCAGTACAGAAATAGAAAATATTTTCACCACTGATGAGGAGCTTTACAAAGCACTTTCAGGAAATGATACCGGATTAAAAGGGAACGCTAAAGAGGTATTGAGATATCGCCAGGCGCTGTGGAAAGGCTATCATGACATAAATGCAAATGGAAAGTTCAGTATTGATTTAATGGTAAAGATTTATCAGGAAATCAAAGAAGTACAAGATGGGATCAGGCCACCTCAAACGGAAACAACCATAAAGAAAAGAGGTAGTGGTGCTTTGGGAGGGACAGTCGTTTACAATCCTCCAAGAGGAGAAAAAGTGATTGAAGAAAAATTGGACAATCTTATTGCCTACATAAACGATGATCGAAAATTTTCATACGATCCTTTGATAAAACTTGCAGTTTCTCACTATCAATTTGAAGCAATACACCCCTTTAGAGATGGGAATGGACGAACCGGAAGAATCTTAAGCATTCTTCTTATGATTCATAAAAAACTTTTAGATGTTCCTATTCTCTACCTGAGTGCATACATTATTGAAAACAAGGACGATTACTACGCTTTCCTGAATAACGTGACTACTTTGAGAAACTGGAAAGGATGGATCCTTTACATACTTAAAGCTGTGGAGGAAACATCTATTCATACGATAAACAAAATAAGTGATATTGACAACTTGTTTCAAAACACTTATGAATTAATTACCTTAAAACTACCCCATGTCCATAAAGAGACAATCGAAAAGATATTTGAACAACCATATACTAGTCCAAAGAAGCTACTTGGCCAGAAAATAAAGAGTGTCAATACTGCAAAGAAATATTTAGGGCAAATGGAGAAATTAGGGATTATGGTCCCAAAGAAAGTAGGAAAGGAGATTATTTATCTTAATATTGACTTGTTTAACCTGCTTTCTGAAACTTAAACCGACCCGGGAACCGGTTTTTTTTGCTTTTGACTGCTGAGGTTTAAAAATGAAAATCCCCCGGCTTTGCCGAGGGAGTAATTTGTTCTGCGGAGAAAGAGGGATTACTTTCAGTGATCCCTATGGGGGTGGCTTCAAAGCTTAAATTACCCTTCGGGTTTGTTAATTTTCCCTTCAGCACCTCTCAAAAGCAAGCTTTCTTCGGCGCTTTGGTAAAATAAAAAATCCCGACAAGTCGGGATTAATTTAAGCTTTGGCGGAGAAAGAGGGATTCGAACCCCCGGATCCGTGGTTACAGATCAACGGTTTTCAAGACCGCCGCATTCGACCGCTCTGCCATTTCTCCGCCGCAAAGATAATATTTTTTTGTTTTTTTAGATTTTTTTTGAAAAATAAAGTAAATGTCAGATAATCAGTGATATGCAATTTTTATTAACAGGATGTGAACAAAATATCTGAAAAGAGGTTATGAAGATGAAGAACAATGAGCAGTTGCGACATTTTGATCAAAAACTGGTTTTCGTCCAAAATTATTGCTTTTTTGACCTTAAAGTGGCACTATTTGTGGAAAAACGGAAAAAAAAGTTTGCACATGAATTAAAAAAAAATAAATTTGTATTCAATTATAAGATTGGTCTAACCCTTAAATTTTTTACATTATGACAAAAAAAGAATTGGTTAATGCAATCGCCGCTGATGCATGTCTTTCTATTAAAGATGCAGGCAAAGCTTTAAACTCATTTGTTGGAGCTTTTGGAAAAGCAATGAAAAAAGGTGAGAGAATCCAGCTTCCAGGCATGGGTACTTTCAATGTTAACAAAAGAAGTGCAAGAGTAGTTCGTAACCCACGTACCGGTGCTAAACTGAACGTTCCTGCTAAAAAAGTTGTTAAATTCAAAGCAGCTCCAGCTCTTAACAAAGGTCTTTAATCTTAACTGATTGAGATTGTTTAGGGGTGTTTTTACACCCCTTTTTCCATTTCTGAATAATTTCTTCATCTTCTCATGCTTACAAACCGTCAACTCTTCCTCCGGCATCTCGGACAAACTTCATCAGCACCTATGATGATTGAAATTGTCAGAGCTGAAGGGGTGTTTATGTACGGACCTGACGGTAAAAAATACTTTGATCTTATTTCCGGAGTATCTGTGAGTAATACCGGCCACCGCCATCCGAAAGTAGTTGAAGCAATTAAAAATCAGGTTGATTTCTATATGCATCTGATGGTCTATGGTGAGATTATTCAAAGCCCTCAGGTGAAATATGCTGAGCGACTGGCAGAAATTCTTCCACCTGAACTGAATACCTGCTATTTTGTGAACTCCGGCAGTGAAGCAGTCGAGGGCGCTCTGAAACTTGCTAAAAGATTCACCGGCAGAAGTCGTATAATATCCTTCAATAATTCTTATCACGGAAGTACTCACGGCGCATTGAGTATCCAGGGAAGTGAATTTTACAGAAATGCCTTCAGACCTTTGCTGCCTGATACTTACCAGGTTGGTTTTAATGATGAAAATTCACTGGACTCAATTGACGACAAAACAGCTTGCGTAATTATCGAGCCGGTACAGGGAGAGGCCGGGGTTATCTATCCTGAAAATCGTTTCCTCGAAAAGATCAGAAGCAAATGCAACTCAACCGGCACCTTGTTGATTTTCGATGAGATACAAACAGGTTTTGGCCGTACTGGCTTTATGTTCGCAATTAACAGGTTCGGCGTTGTACCCGATATATTGCTTCTTGCAAAAGCCCTCGGAGGAGGAATGCCACTGGGTGCATTCATCTCTTCAAAAGAGATTATGTCAGCACTGGTATCAAACCCACCGTTGGGCCATATTACAACTTTCGGTGGTCATCCGGTCTGTTGTGCCGCCGGCCTTGCTTCACTTAACGTAATTATTGAAGAAAAACTTGTCGAGACCTGTAACACAAAGTCATCACTGTTTAAAAAGGAGCTCAACCACCCTCTGATTTCAGTGGTGAGGGGGGAAGGTCTTTTGCTGGCGGTTCAACTTACAGATCCTGAATATGTTCAGTATGTCATTGCCCATGCTCCGGATTATGGCCTGATTCTTGATTATTTTCTTTTCTGCAACAATTCCTTCAGGATAGCTCCGCCATTGACTATTAGCGAAGATGAGATATCCATGGCTTGCCGACAGTTGAAAAAGCTGCTTGATGTTGCAATAGATAATGCAAAGAAGAAATGAGGAATCTTTTACTATATCTTATTATAATAGTAGCAATTTCAACAAGCACAGTCAAAGGCCAGGCACCCGTAAATGATACACCTCAGGTACTTGAGAAACTTTACGGCCGGCTGCTCAGTAATTACGTTGACATTGACCGTTTACGGATCAATGATTCGATCAGATTTATTATCGACAGCTATGTTAAATCCGATACAGTGTTTAATCATAGGTTCAAAAACCTTCGTTACCTGGGTCAGATCACTTCTCCCGACTCTCTGCTGAAAATCGTTACATGGAATCTGGTTCTTGGGAGTGGTCAAAGCCGGTATTTCTGCTATTTCATCAGAAAAACTGAACCGGGAAAAGAAAACAGGATTTACCGGTTAACATCTACTTACAGGGAAGATCAGGTAACGACAGATACTGTTTATGCTGAACCGGACTGGTATGGAGCTTTGTATTATGATATTAAACCATACATAATAAATGATAAAAAATGCTGGATATTACTGGGTATTGATTATGGCAACCCGTTTATCAGCAGGAAGATCATAGAGGTATTGAGCTTTACTCCTGATGCTTCAATAATATTTGGAAAAAAATGGTTTGCTTCAGAGGAGAAGATAAAATTCAGGGAAGTTTTTGAATATGCATCGAACGGTATGATGTCTTTAAGATTCAGCTCTGACATCTCAATCGTTTTTGATCACCTTGTTCCATTCTCACCGGCTCTGAAAGATGACCGTCAGTACTATGGTTCTGATTATTCATTCGATGCATACAATTTTGAAAATGGATTATGGAGATTAAAAATAAATGTTGATGCCAGAAACAAAGAATAGGTAATACTTATAGCTTATTTCAAGCTTCCGGGGTATTTCTAAAAAATGACTATTTGTCAGTCGGAAACTAACGGCACATCTTTTGAAAGTGAAGGGCAGACTATTAATGTTTAACAATAAAACTATAAGATATGCAAACCGGAAAAATTGGCGTAACAACTGAGAACATATTCCCGATAATAAAAAAATTCCTCTATTCAGATCATGAGATATTCCTCCGTGAGCTTATCTCAAATGCAATAGATGCAACCCAGAAGCTGAAGACAATAGCTTCCGTTGGGGATTATAAGGGAGTTCTGGGCGAAACAACCATCCACGTGTCAGTTGACAAGAAGAAAAAAACTATAAAAGTTTCTGACAATGGTATAGGCATGACAAAGGAAGAGCTGGATAAATACATGAACCAGATCGCATTTTCAAGTGCTAATGATTTCCTCGATAAATATAAAGATCAGACAAGCGCAATTATCGGCCAATTTGGTCTTGGTTTTTACTCCTCATTCATGGTATCAGATAAAGTTGAAGTAATAACCAAATCATATCAGGATGGGGCTCAGGCTGTTAAATGGAACTGTGATGGCAGTCCGGAGTTTTCCATTGAAGAGGTTGAAAAAGAAAACATAGGAACAGATGTCATTTTATATATTGATAAAGATTCAAAAGAGTTTCTTGAGGAGAGCAGGATTGAACAACTCCTGAAAAAATATTGCAAGTTCCTTCCTGTTGATATTGCATTCGGAAAAGAGAAAGAGTGGAAAGATGGTAAAATGGTTGAAACCGGGAAAGACAAAATTATTAATAACACCAAACCTGCATGGACCCTCAAACCGGCTGACCTTAAAGATGAGGATTACCTGAAGTTTTACCGTGAGTTGTATCCTGCGGGCGATGAGCCATTGTTCCATATTCATCTCAATGTTGATTACCCGTTTAAATTGACCGGTATTTTATATTTCCCGAAGATCAAGAGCAACATCGAAATACAGAAGAATAAGATTCAGCTGTATTGCAACCAGGTTTTTGTAACAGATTCTGTGGAAGACATAGTTCCGGAGTTTCTTACTCTTTTGCATGGGGTTCTTGATTCACCGGATATCCCACTTAATGTCTCAAGAAGTTATCTCCAGAGCGATTCGAATGTGAAGAAGATATCGAGTCATATCACCAAAAAAGTTGCCGGCAGGCTCAGTGAGATATTTAAAAATAACCGGGAAGAGTTTGAGAAAAAATGGGATAATCTTAAGCTGTTTATCGAATATGGTATGATAACCGAAGAGAAGTTCTATGAAAAAGCTTCAAAGTTTGCACTTCTGAAAAATACTGAAGATAAGTACTTTACATTTGAGGAATATGAGAAGATCATAAAGGAAAACCAGACTGACAAAAATAAAACGCTGATATATCTCTATTCAACAAACAAGACAGATCAGTACACATATATCGACAAAGCGAGAAATAAAGGTTATGATGTTTTAATTCTCGATGGACAGCTGGATGTTCACCTTATTAATCATCTTGAAACAAAATTAAAGGATTCGAGATTTGTGAGGGTCGATTCCGATGTTGTTGACAAGCTTATTCAGAAAGAGGAAACGCGTGAATCTAAATTATCTGTAGAGCAAAAGGATGACCTTAAAAGTGTTTTCAACGTCAGGGTAAAATCAAAAGAGATCTATAATGTCGTTTTTGAAACTCTCGATGAGAATGATGCTCCTGTCATAATTACTCAGTCTGAATTTATGCGCAGGATGAAGGAGATGTCACAGATAGGAGGAGGGATGAACTTTTATGGTGAATTGCCCGATAGTTATAATCTGGTTGTTAATCCAAACCATCAGCTAGTGGTAAAAATTTCTGAAGATCTTCAGACTGAGGCAGGCGCTAAACTGACTGAAAACAACGTGGTGAGAAAGAGATTAAAAGAAGAGATTGATTTCATGGAACAGGAGCATAATAAGAAAAAAGCGGATGAAATCAGCCAGTTGGAAAAGGATGATCTCGAGAAACTCCGTAAGGATCTTTCTGTTGTTGAAAATGCCAGGAAAGAAGTACTTGAGTCATATGGCACTGCAAATAAGGTAGTTAAACAACTTATTGATCTGGCTTTACTTGCAAATAATATGCTGAGGGGGGAAGAGCTTAGTGTATTCGTGAAGAGGAGCGTGGAGCTGCTTTAGATCATCCTCGCAATCTCACCCTTAATATAATCTATCGCCGCCCGTGTCGGCTCCTTTTCGAGTTCCATAATCTTTTCCAGAAGTTGTTTGCTAAACGCCATGCCTGATGCATTCGCCGGCATCTTCTCAGCTTCACTGTTGATTATTTTGATCATATTGGAACGGGCATTCCTGACTATTTCCCAGGCTTGCTGGCTCATATAGATCTGTTGTGACAGATTATGTTCAAATTCGCTCCGGATAGTATTTAGAAGGGCTGAATGCAGCTGCGAGGCTGTCATGTCCGATGAACTGACTCTCACCAGAAGTGATTCGAGGGAGATCCTTTCCAGAAAAAGAACTATTCTTTCGTAAGCCTGTAGTCTTATGGGAGTTACTGTCCGGCTGTTCTGAAGGATCAGTTCCTGCATTCTTTTGTCCTGGTCGTTCTTAATCATATTTTTAAGAATAACCCATGCAGTAAAAAAGACTATCAGTGCAGGGATGGTGATTTTCAGAATATCTGCCAGTATTTCCATTGTTCTGTATTATTGGATTAATATACAAACTTAAGTTTTTCTTTTTATTTTCAATCATTATAGTTTTTCCCGCTGATCTGAAGGTACCAATTTGTCTCCTCATGTTTTGTTTTTCAATTTAACTTCATACATTTGGTTGCGTCCTTTTCGGTTTTTGTGGTCACTATATAATTAAAAGTATGGAATATCTATCAGACAGAATTAAATCTTTATCAGTTTCGCAGACACTTGCTATGGCTCAGAAGAGCGGGGAATTAAAGGCAAGAGGTATCGATATTATCAGCCTTAGTCTGGGAGAACCTGACTTCAACACTCCTGATTACATCAAAGAAGCAGCAAAGAAAGCTATTGATGACAATTATTCCAGGTACCCTCCGGTACCAGGCTATAATGATCTCAGGGAAGCAATCTCGAAAAAGTTCAAAGAGGAGAATGGTGTTAATTATTCTTCCGATCAGGTAATTGTATCAGCCGGAGGGAAGCACTCGCTGATAAACGTAATATTATCAATAATCAATCCGGGTGACGAGGTTATTATTCTGGCACCCTACTGGGTGAGTTATTATGATCAGATAATTCTTGCAGGTGGTACACCTGTAGTTGTGGAGGCGAAGCTTGAAAACGATTTCAAGATCAGACCCGACCAGCTTGAGGCTGCAATAACCGGCAAAACAAGATTAATAATTTTCAATTCTCCTTCGAACCCTACAGGGATGGTTTATGATAGGAATGAAATGGAGAAAATTGCCAGGGTAGTTGAAAAATATGAAGGATTATTCATTATTTCAGATGAGATATATGAACACATAATTTTTTCAGGTGAGCATGTAAGTATGGCTTCTTTTGATTTTATCTACGACAGGGTAATCACTGTTAATGGTGTATCAAAAGGATATGCAATGACAGGGTGGAGGATAGGATATATCGGCGCACCCTTGTGGATTGCAAAGGCATGCAATAAGTTACAGGGACAATTCACCTCAGGTGTCTGTTCCATAGCCCAGCGCGCCGCACTGGCTGCAATACAGGGCACAGGAGACTCACAAAAAATGATGAAAGAGGCATTTCTTCGCCGCCGCGACCTTATCTGTGGCCTGCTAAAAGATGTAAAAGGACTTAAAGTGAGAGTACCGCAGGGAGCCTTTTATGTGATGCCGGATATTAGCTATTATTTAGGTAAGTCCGATGGTGAGACAAAGATCGGCAATTCAGATGATCTTGCACTCTACCTGCTCGACAAAGCACAGGTTGCAACTGTCGGAGGTGATGCTTTCGGTGCCCCAGACTGTCTGAGAATATCTTATGCAACCTCCGACGATCTTCTGGTTGAGGCTGTAAAGAGAATAAAGGGTGCGCTGGAGCGACTGAAATAATGATCAGTATTTATTGTATGATATAGTCTCCTCAGGAGGTTTTCGCTTTTTCTCCCTGTGATCACTCAGTGAATAACCTATTGTGATTATCAGTTCGACCCGTTTTGATCTGGGAATAGCAAGAAGTTTTCTTAACATCTTTTCGTCAAACCAGCCTATAATACATGAACCTATTCCTTCGGCTCTGGCCTGAAGACAGATGTTTTCCGATGCAATGCCTATATCAATAAGAGAATAATCCTTATTCTTGATAGTACTGCCAACCTTCGATGACATATTCGGTTTTTCTCTTACAACAATTAACTGAACCGGGGCCTGGGAAACGAAGGTATTCATCCCGATCAGTTTGGCTGAAGCTGCCTCGGAAATCTTACCAATCAGCATAGGTTCTGTTACAACTATGAACTTCCACGGTTGTGCATTACATGCCGAAGGAGCCATCCTTCCGGCTTCAATTATCCTGTCAAGCTTTTCCTTCTCAACCGGTTTATCACTGTATTTCCTGTCGCTCTGCCGGCTGATAATCAGTTCCAGCATTTTTTTTCCATCAACCATATTAATAATTATTCGCTAATAGTTCAAAATAACTTTCGGGATGCAGACAGGCCGGACAATTCTTAAGAGGTTTCGTTCCGAAGTGAATATATCCGCAATTCCTGCAATACCAGAAAACTTTTTCGTCACGTTCGAATACTTTATCTTTCATTACATTCTCAAGCAGCTTTCTGTATCTTTCTTCGTGACCCTTTTCAACTGCAGCAATAGCTTTAAAAGCTGTTGAGATGTTCTTGAACCCCTCTTCTTCGGCAACCTTTGCAAAAGCGGGGTAGAGATCACTCCATTCTTCATGCTCACCTTCTGCTGCAGCAAAAAGATTTTCCTTTGTAGTATCAATTTTACCGGCGGGATATGTTGCGGTTATTTCAACCATACCTCCTTCAAGAAACTTAAAGAATCTTTTGGCATGTTG
>JAUYBT010000183.1 GCA_030692905.1 Bacteroidales bacterium | reverse complement strand
TGCCGTTGCATTTAGAGCCCAATGATGCGGTGTTTGTGGTGTTCAGAGAAAGCACTACTAAAACTGCTCGTACCATACCGCAACCAAAGGAAACGCAGTTAACTGCAATTGAAGGTAACTGGAATTTGAATTTCCAAAAAGACCGTGGAGCACCTGCTGAAATTTCTGTTGATAAACTGGCTTCATGGACAGACAATACAGATGCAGGTGTTAAATATTTTTCAGGAACGGGCACTTATTCAAAAATGATCAATGCCTCAGCAAACTGGTTTAAAAAGGATGCTCAATTATGGATAGAGCTTGGTGATGTAAAGAACCTTGCAGAAGTTATTGTTAATGGCAAATCATTAGGGATTGTTTGGAAAAAACCTTTCAGGGTAGATGTAACAGGTGCATTGAAGCCCGGTGAAAATACCCTGGTAATAAAGGTTACCAATCTTTGGGTGAACAGGCTTATTGGCGATCAGCAACCGGGTATCGAAAAGAAATACACTTATACCACGATGGCATTTTATAAAACCGATTCACCTTTGTTGCCGTCAGGATTACTTGGGCCAGTGCGTATTTTATCAGCACGATAATGCTATAAGATCTTAATGGTATATCTTAATTAAAAGGTGAGTATGTTGAAATGATATTGTTTGAAATAACAACAAAGGAAGGTTTTAGATAATACTTTAAATATCAATGAAATGAAAACGAAATCCCGATTTATCTACAGTTTAATAGCGGCTTTGGGTTTTGACATTTGTATCAAAACTGGCTGGCATCAAAAAAAAATTTAATTATGACAAATATAACTACGAAAATGACACATAAAACCCACCTTACGTCAGGTTTGATGCTGCCAATATTGATAGGATTGGGCTCATGCATCAACTCGGGGAATAAGGCTCCTGAGCATCCTAATATCCTTGTCATCATGACAGATCAGCAAAGCGCTTCCATGATGTCGTGCACAGGTAATAAATGGCTTAAAACGCCTGCAATGGATGCCATAGCTTCAGAAGGTATAAGATTTACTTGCGCCTATGCTACTAATCCAGTGTGTGTTCCTTCAAGGTTTTCCTTACAAACAGGGCGATTCCCATCAGAAATCAGGATGAGAGAAAATAGTAGTCCGGGAATTGACAAAGCCAAGGTTCAAAGTCTGTATTCCAAATCAATTGGGAATCTTTTTCAACAGGCAGGATATCAGACATACTATGGTGGAAAAGTGCATTTGCCTGTAAACGGTTCAAGAATTAAACCCTGGGGATATGAGCCTTTGACTCTTGATGAGAGAGACAGTTTAGCTATTGTATGTGCTGATTTTCTTCTGAACCGTAAAAAAGAAGATAAACCCTTTCTGCTTTTTGCATCATTTATCAATCCACATGATATCTGCTATGATGCCATCAGATGGGCACAACCGGACAGCAAACTTGCAAAAAACACACCTGAAGAACTTGATGAAGCCCTGCAGTTACCAGAAGGAATTTCAGAGGAAGAATTTTTCAGAAAATTTTGTCCTCCATTACCTGATAATCATCAGCCTATGATAGGTGAGCTTAGTAGTGTGGATAGTTTGATAAAACTCAGGTCATTTCGTAACATCGTCCGGGAAAAATGGAGTGAAAAAGATTGGAGGATGCATCGTTGGGCCTATATGCGACTTACAGAGCGAGTAGATGCCCAGATAGCTATTGTAATGGAGGCACTGAAAAAATCCGGGCTATCGGAAAATACTATTGTAATTTTCACTTCTGATCATGGTGACCATGATGCCTCCCATAAGCTGGAACACAAAACAATTCTTTATGAAGAAGCTGCTAATATACCTTTCCTTATTTCTTATCCATGGATGAAACAAAAGGGGATAGTTGATAATGAACACCTTGTAAGTAATGGTTTAGACCTTTTACCAACATTATGTGATTTCGCAGGAATTCAACCTCCAACAGGCCTGATGGGCAGATCTGTTGTCCCCCTGACCAAACAGGAAAAACTTACTGACTGGCCAAATCATATTTATTTAGAAACCGAAACCGGTTATATGATCCATACCGGTCGGTATAAATATGAACTGGACGATATAGGAAAAATCCGTGAAATGTTTGTCGATCTTAAAATGGACAAGGGTGAGACAAAAAATCTGATTGATAGTCCGGAATATAAAAACACCATTGATTCTCTTAGATCAGAATTGATCACGAGCCTGACGAACAGAGGTATACCTTTCAATCCACCTGTGGCAAAATAAAAACTGCCCGGATTAGGGATTAAAATAATTTAAAAGATAATACTATGATAACCAATTTTCTGACTTATTTATATGTTTCAAAAAAACATGTATTTGCTGTACTTGTAACTGTGGCGATAAGTTTCTTGCCAATCCAGGCCCAGATAAAATATATGCCTTCAGATGAGCGCAGCGATGCAGGTATGGGAGTAGAACGTGTTGCACGGTTTTTTACTGCTGCTTATGAATCTAAATTGGCACAAAAAGATGAAGAAATACGCTGGGTTCAGTTGGATTTAGGAGAAAAGAAAAAAATAGATGGCATTAAGCTTTTACCAAGGGTGAACCCATGGGGCTATGTAAAATCTCAGGGTTTCCCATCCCGCTTCAAAATAGAGGTGTCAGACGATCCTGGGTTTAAAGTTCCTATTATGTATGAAAACCAGACCAGAGAAGATTTTAAAGATCCTTACGATGCGGTCTGCACATTCTCTGGCAAGGAAGTCAATGCCAGATATGTGCGTTTGACTGCAGTTCAGCTCAGGCAAAAACGGTTGGCTATGTCTAAGATTATGGTTATGTCAGAAGGAAAAGACATTGCTGAAGGGTGCCCGGCTTCTGATTCGGAGTCCGGAAACCTGGGAGTTACCGTATTAACCCGTCCAGTACGTCCTCAGGGAGAGGGTGTTGTTACCGACAATCCCGGTAATATTATTCCCTCCGACAAATGGAATCCCGTAGCTTATAAGGCACAA
Source organism: Bacteroidales bacterium (assembly GCA_030692905.1). Lineage (GTDB taxonomy): Bacteria > Bacteroidota > Bacteroidia > Bacteroidales > VadinHA17 > LD21. Next base: position 6,001 of record JAUYBT010000183.1, on the reverse strand, counting down.
GCTCCAAAAGGAGGAGTGCAGCTAAGTGACGGCCTTTTTAAAAAAACTATGGAAAACAATATCAATTACCTCTTGTCTTCATTCACTTTTGATGAACTGGTAAGGAATTTCTATTTAAAGGCAGGAAAGGATTTGAAACCATTGGAAGATAGATTGAATAATTTCTGGTTTGCTGATCTGCCCGGACAGGAAGCCGGTCGCTTCCTTATGGGCGCAGGTAATACCCTTCGCTGGATGGAAAATGCCGAACTGAGAAAAAGAATGAACCAGATAGTTGATGTAATAGACGAATGCAAAGAGCCTGATGGATATATCATGGCTTACCCGAAAAATAAGATTTTTTCCGGCGAATATGGTGCATATACGCGATCGTGGGTCACACATGGACTGATTGAAGCCGGGTATGCTGGTAACAGTAAGGCATTCCCTCTATTACGCGGTTTTTACGACTGGTTCAACACATCCTTCTATCTTCCGGAATTACTGCGGCGCGCCGGCCAGGGCTCCCAGGGGATAATCCCCAGTACCAGGATGTATTTTACGCCAGTAGGAAAGCCACAAGATATAGAGGTTGTCCAGCAATATTTCCAGGAAAACTACTGGATGGAAGAGCTGGCTAAAAGAGACGAGAAAGCTATTTGGTTATATCCTTACGACAGACCCCATAATTATCTGATTACAGCAATTGAGCCTTACCTGGATCTGTACCGGGCAACAGGGGAGAAAAAATACCTCGACGCTGCATCAGGCACTTGGGATTTGTATCACAATAATTGGGAACATGTTGGAGGATCAATCGCAATATGCGAGGGTACGGATCTCTATCCTCCGAAGTCATATTATCTGCATCGCTCAACAGGAGAGTTATGCGGGAGTGTTTTCTGGTCTTATCTGAACCAGCGTTTTCACTTGTTAAACCCGGAAGAAGAAAAATACGTAGCTGAAATAGAAAAATCAATTTATAATAATTTGATAGCTAACCAGGTAGGCGCAAAAGGTATTCGTTACCATTCCGTACTGGTGGACCATAAAGATTTAGGCCAATACTGTATGAGTACTTGCTGTGAAGGGCAGGGGACGCGAATGATGGGTGCGCTACCGGAATTCATTTACTCTGTCGCCAACGATGGGGTGTATGTTGATCTGTTTGCTCCGTCGACTATTAAGTTTGCAACACAAGCAGGTACAATGTCTTTAAAAATGGATACTAGGTTCCCCTATGATCAAAAAGTGCAGCTGACAGTAAATGCTGATCAGCCTGTTAAATCGAAAATCAGGGTTCGTGTTCCATCGTGGGCAGCACGTGAAATGTCGGTTATGGTAAATGGTAAAAAGTTTGTAAACGGGAAACCCGGCACATATGTTACTTTAGACAGTAAATGGAATAATGGAGACGTAATTTTTTTCACTTTACCAATGAGTTTCAGAATGACCAAATATGAGGGAGAGGAGCATGACCCTAAGCATGAACGCTATGCTTTAGAGTATGGGCCGATATTAATGGCGTATGTTAGCATGAAAGGGCAGAAAGAGAACCTAATGCTGCCAACAAGTCCGGAGAAGCTGATAAAAAGCCTTAAGACAGTTGCAGGTAAGCCGCTGCATTTTACTGTCAATGGGAACAACGACTTCGAATATATGCCATATCTGGAAGTTCAGGACGAGCCATTTACATGCTTCCCTTAACCAAAGAGCAAAAAGCCCACAATAAAGAGAAATCGAGTATGCGTGAAGGGTTGAATACTTGTTTGGCTTTTTAGAAAACAGCATTTATAGTTCCATTTGTTGTAATTAGAATTGCATGAATAAAAGAAAAAATCGGGATGATATTTAATGAAAAAAATAAGGGAGTAAATTAGGTTAGATTAATATAAAATCTTGATTATATTTATACAAACAACGGCATCGAAAAAAGTAGTTTTTAGAGGTGCCCTTGACATTTACCATTCATTTTTACACAAAAAGAAAAATCTTCAAAAAAAACATATTTGACTTCTCTTCCAATTTTACACCTTAAAAAAAATTGTCATGAAAGAACACCTTAAAAACAACCTAACGCGATTTGTAATACTACCCATACTGTTGTTTTCATTTGCTAGTATGGTTTTTGTAAAGTGCAAAGGGCCCTCAACAGAAACTTCAGTGGCCCTTGAAAACGGATTTCTGAACCCTCCGGAAAGCGCCAAGCCTCGTGTATGGTGGCACTGGATGAGTGGAAATGTCAGTAAGGCAGGGATCAAAGCCGACCTTCTGTGGATGAAACGGATTGGTGTTGGTGGCTTTCAGAACTTTGATGCCGGCTTGGCTTCTCCTCAAATCGTCGAGAAGCGACTGGTCTACATGACACCAGCGTGGAAAGACGCATTTCTTTTCACTACAAAACTGGCCGACTCTTTGGGACTTGAGATGGCTATTGCCGGCTCGCCAGGGTGGAGTGAGAGCGGTGGCCCATGGGTAACACCTGCCCAGGCAATGAAGAAATTTGTTTGGAGCGAAATTCGGGTTGAGGGTGGGAAACCCTTTACCGGCATTCTGCCCAAACCACCAACTGCAACAGGTTCATTTCAGAATATTTCTATTGAAAGGAGAGCAATGAGAGGAGAGGAACCTGCACCATTACCTGAGTTCTATGCAGATGCAGCAGTAATAGCTTATCATGTGCCGGAGAATGATGTCCCTCTTGCTGACTTGAAGCCAAAGGTGACATCTAGTGGAGGAAAATTTGATCTTACCTCGCTCACAGACGGCGATCTTGTAAAGTCAACATTACTACCGTCTGCTGCTACAGGACAGAATGCATGGGTGCAATTTGAATTTGCTAAACCTGAAACAATCCAGTCTCTTTCCATCGTTGCTGGTGGTGGAAGTGGTAGGTTTGGCAGGGGTGGTACCCCTGATAACAAGGCTTTAGAGGCAAGTGACGATGGAAAATCATTTCGGACTGTCGTTACCATTTCCAGTGGTAGAGTTGGGCAAAAGACCATGACATTTGCACCAGTCACAGCTAAGTATTTTCGTTTTACATTTAAGACCTTGCCTTCGCAGCCGATGACCAGCATGTTTGGCAATCAACCGGCTACTCCTGCAGCGACTCAGATAGCGGAACTGGTACTTTACACAGGTGCACGTGTAAACCGGTTCGAAGAAAAAGCAGCTTTTGCAACTGCTACAGACCTTGCTTCAAGCCCGACGCCAGACGTATCCAATGCTATTACCAAAGCTGATGTTATTGATCTCACATCAAAAATGAATGCGGAAGGTGCGCTTAACTGGACACCCCCGGCTGGCCGTTGGGTTGTTCTACGTCTGGGCTATTCATTAACAGGCCACCAGAACTCGCCTGCTTCACCCGAAGCAACAGGGCTTGAAGTGGATAAACTCAGCAAGAGTTACGTTAAAGCCTATTTTGATAATTACCTCGATCAGTATAAAGACGCAACCGGCGGACTGATGGGCATGAAAGGCCTTAAATATATTATTACCGACAGTTGGGAAGCAGGTGTTCAGAACTGGACCGACAACATGATGACAGAATTTGCCAATCGTCGTGGATATGATATTATTCCTTGGCTACCAGTATTAGCAGGCCATGTAGTAGAAAGTGCCGAAGCCAGCGACCGCTTCCTGTGGGACTTTCGTAAAACTATTTCTGATCTTACTGCGGAATACCATTATGATCAGTTGACCACGCTGCTTAAAGAACGAGGCATGGGACGCTATACTGAGTCGCATGAAAGCGGCCGTGCATTTATCGCTGACGGCATGGAGGTTAAACGCACAGCCGACATTCCGATGAGTGCCACATGGACCCCCAGAGTAAACGAGGTCGGTGTCGCCATCCGATATCAAGCCGACGTTCGTGAATCGGCATCCGTAGCCCACATTTACGGGCAGAACCTGGTCGCTGCTGAGTCTCTGACAGCTAGTGGTACTGGCTGGGCATGGTCTCCCGAATTATTGAAACCAACCGCCGACATGGAACTGGCGAATGGATTGAATCGTTTCGTTATACATACATCGGTACATCAACCGGGGTTTGACAAAATACCTGGTCTCGGCCTTGGACAATACGGTCAATGGTTCACCAGAAATGAGACATGGGCTGAACAGGCTGGCCCATGGACAAAATACCTGGCCCGTAGTTCATATATGCTTCAGCAAGGGAAATTTGTAGCTGACGTCATTTACTTTTATGGCGAGGATAATAATATTACAGCCCTCTTTGGGAACAAATTACCTGATGTTTTCCCAAGCTATAATTACGATTTCGTTAACGCCGATGCGCTTGTTAATGTCCTGTCGGTTAATAAAGGACAGATAATCACACCAAGTGGGATGAGCTACCGTGTGCTTGCTCTTGATCCCAATAGTAAGTATATGTCTTTGCCGGTATTGCGTAAGATCAGCGAAATGGTGCAAGCCGGAGCTGTTGTAGTTGGTGAAAAACCGGTTGGTACACCCAGTCTCAGCGATGACCAGGCTGAGTTCAAAACTATTGTTGATGAGCTATGGGCAAACGAAAAAGGTGAAAACACTGTGGGCAAAGGAAAAGTCTATGCAGGACAAACGATTGCTGAAGTTCTTACTTCTTTAAAGGTTACACCTGATTTTGAGTACACCAAGCCCCAGAATACTACGAATCTTATGTTCGTTCACCGCAAATTGGATGATGTTGAAATCTATTGGGTGAACAACCGCAATAATAATGTTGAGAACCTTGAAGCAACCTTCAGGGTCAAGGGAAAAGCAGCCGAAATATGGAATCCTGAGACAGGCGAGATTGAAGATGCCTCTTATAGTATTGCAGAAGGGCGCACAACAGTACCGTTGAGAATGGAACCGAACGATGCTGTGTTCGTTGTTTTTCGTAAAAAGGCCGCATCGTCATCTCTTACGTTGACGCAACCGGTCGAAACACAAATCGCTGTGATTGATGGTGCCTGGAATGTAAATTTCCAGCCGAACCGTGGAGCGCCTGCGCAGATCGTCCTCGATCAGCTATCTTCATGGAGTGAAAACACCGACCCCGGAGTAAAATATTTCTCCGGAACGGGAAGCTACACAAAAACTATTCAGGCCCCTGCCAACTGGTTTAAGGAGGGTTCACAAATATGGCTTGACTTGGGATCGGTTAAAAACCTCGCTGAAGTAGTGGTCAACGGCAAATCATTAGGAATAGTATGGAAAACACCATTCCGGGTGAATGTGACAGAGACTTTGAAACAGGGTGAAAATGCACTGGAAGTAAAAGTGACCGACCTCTGGGTAAACAGGCTTATCGGAGATCAGCAACCAGGCACAAAAACGAAAATTACCTACACAACACAAGCATTTTATCAGGCTAATTCACCCCTGGTGCCCTCAGGGCTTCTGGGACCGGTGAAGATTGTAGGTCTGTCAGCGAAATGAACCATCCCGCGGCAAGCAGCGGGGTATCAAAATACCAGCCGCACAAGGCAAATCTCGCAGCAAGCTGCGGGGAACTACCCCCTAAAGAGATTAGAACGATCAGGTGAATTAAAGAATACGCTTTTTATTTATACGTCGGATCATGGAGAATCTTTGGGAGAGCATGGCCTTTGGCATAAAAATAATTTGTACGATGTGGCAGCCAGGGTTCCACTGGTACTGGCGGGCGCCGGACTCCCGAAAAATGTTAAAAATAAAACACAAGAAAAAACATCACTTTCAGGATGAAAAATTCAGAGAATTGAAAAACAATAAGATAAATAATAAACTGTTTTGTATAATACTATCAAACAGCAAATAAATTAAGTGCAAAGCATAAATTAATAACTAAACCAATGAAATTTAAAACAGTTGAATATTGCACTGCAATGGGATTGGCCTTGGTCTCAAGTTTTGCAACTCCGGCCTGTAAGTCACAAATTCCAGATAAATTGCCTAATATTCTCTGGATAGTCAGTGAGGATAACAGTGCATATTTTACCGGTTGTTATGGTAACTCATTTGCCACTACCCCGAATATTGACGGGTTGGC
>JAUYBT010000077.1 GCA_030692905.1 Bacteroidales bacterium | reverse complement strand
CAGCGGGCAGAGGGGTATTTCTTCTGTCATTCTCAAATCGCAAACCTCACACCGCATACCAATTTCTTTGCCCTGCGCCGGAGAATAAATGAAGACTTGGGTATTACAGAATATTTTGTAACTTGTTCAGCGATACTCTTTAAATGTTTTGATACAATTTTCAATTAATATTTAAAACGTTTATCATGAAACAATCAGATAATAACCTGCTGATCGGGATACTGATCTTCACAATTGGATTCCTCTCCGCTGCTCTTGCGCAATTCTACCCTGAAACAAAAATCCTGATCCGGATCGCATTTGTTTTTTCAATGATTTACCTAGCCCTTGGCTGGTACATCTTCAGAAGTTATTTTCCCGAAGGGCATCCTCTTTTGTTGTTCATTATGGGATTTTTGTATTCGGGTGTGTTTATCGCATCGGTGTTTGACGCTGCAAACTGGCCATTGGCAAAAACCCTGATCAGTATTGCTCCGGTATGGGTTGCAGCTCAGATCCTGATTGTCATTGCAATACGAAAAAAACTCTCTCGTGAAAGCTTTGTTCAGTTTTTAATTGAAGCCGGATTGATGCTCATATTGTCAATCATACTTTTAACCCTTTTATAGCAATTCCCATTTTTTAACTAAGGACGAGGTAGTGTTAAGTTAAATATATTATGACGTATATTATTAAAATATTTGTATCTTTGTCAAAAATTATACAAATGATACGCTATACAATTAAACTAACTAAAATCGAGGTAGAAGAACTTATGAGCATTATCAATAAAGGGTCTCATACTTCTCAGACATTTCGTACTGCTTACATTCTATTAAATTGCGATGAAGGCAGGTATTCAGAAAAAGTAACCAATGAACAAATAAGCAAAGTACTTAAAGTTGGAATGCGGACAGTAGACAGGGTTAAGAAGAAATTTATCGAAGAAGGTTTTGAAGCAAGCCTGGAGAGACGACCCACTTCCCGGATTTATGAAACAAAAACAGATGGGGATGTGGAAGCAAAATTGGTAACTCTCTGTTGTAGTGAGCCACCAAAAGGATTTGCCAGATGGTCGTTGAGATTATTGGCTGACAAGATGGTTGAATTAAACTATGTAGAAAGCATTTCACATGTAACAGTGAGAAGCGTTTTAAAAAAAACGAACTTAAGCCTTGGAAAGTAAAAGGATGGGTCATTCCTCCGGAACAGAATAGTGCGTTTGTAGCTAACATGGAACGTGTATTGGATGTTTATAAAAGACCCTACGACAAAGACTATCCGGTAGTTTGCATGGATGAATCACCTAAGCAATTAATAGAAGAAGCACGATTCTCAATTGCTATGAAGCCAGGACAGGAAGCAAGAGTAGATTATGAATATGTGAGGAATGGCGTAATAAATATATTCATGGCAAATGAACCACTAAAAGGAAAGCGTTTTGTGGAAGTTACAGAATTTAAAACAAAGAAAGATTGGGCAATGTACATAAAAGGAATTGCAGATGAACAGTATCCTAATGCGAAAAGGATAACATTAGTAATGGACAATTTTAAAACTCATGCAGCATCCGCATTCTATGAAACATTCAGACCGAAAGAAGCAAAAAGACTATGGGATAGATTTGAATTTGTATTTACCCCCAAACATGGTAGTTGGCTAAATATGGCTGAGATAGAATTACACGTATTAAACGGACAATGTTTAAACAGGCACATATCCACAATGGAAAAAATAAAACAAGAAGTTGATGCATGGAAAACTCAAAGGAATAATAAAAACAGTAAAATAAATTGGCAGTTCACAAACAAGGAAGCAAGAGTCAAATTGAAAAGGTTGTATCCGTCAATTAACGATTAACATAACACTAGATGCTTCTGAACTATAAGTTTTAACTGACTTATTCCTGCAAGAAAACAAAAGAATAACGACTATGAATAATGTAAGAAGCATTTTTGTTTTTTCCATATTAATTTGATTTTTAATTGTTTAGGAATTAATTTTTTTCTTATCCAATGATCGCTAATTGTTTAAATAATAAATATTTATATACCTACTCTCTTTAATTAGTCACTAAGAATGCAAAAACTATGGTTATATTACATTTTGATTCTTTCATCTAAAAAGATTGCTGCCAAAATTAAATTTTATTTTTCTAATATGACTGATCAGGTTGTTTATGAAGTACAAAATCTCATTTTTTATGAATAATGCAAGTTAAATAATGTAAATTTTGAATTCAAAACGCATTTGTTAGTAACTTTGGTTTAAATTTTCATAGCACCATTAGAATTAAATGGATAACAAATTGACTGATGATAATATACTTGCTGCCACGATAAGGAATGATAGTCTGGAAGCTTTTAAGTTGTTATATAATCGGTATAGTAAGAAACTCTATTATTTTTCTTTAAGATATCTTGAGGATAATGCAGATGCAGAAGAAATAGTCCAGGTGGTATTTATAAGCGTATGGGAGCATCGTAAAACACTTGATGATACCAGGTCGGTAAAAAATTATATTTATAAATCCGCTGTCAACAATATATATAACTATCTGAAAAAGAAAGCTATCCGTAGGAAGTATGTGGAGCAGGAGTTGCAAAAGCCCGAAGGATCAGTTAATCAAACTTATGATCAGATCTTTTATAAGGAACTTGAGAAAAGGATTGATACGATAGTTACCTCACTTCCAACACAACAACAAAAGATATTTAATTTAAGCCGTCACGAAGGATTATCCCATGAAGAGATTGCCAGAAAGTTTGAATTATCAGTACGTACAGTCGAAAATCAGATTTACAGGGTAATAAAAGTTATAAAAAAACATATGAAATCAGAAATGTAATCTTGATTTCACAATTCATATTTATAGTGATAGTTCATCTTTTTATCTATTAATGAACTCATTCAGCATATTTTAAAAAATTCTTTCTAAACTATGTGAGTACCCAGGCTTCCTTAATTGTATTAGTTGTATAGAACTAAAAACACTTTATGGAAGCAAAAATTAATCCGGGTATAGAAATTTTATTAACAAAATTTCTTGAAGGAAAATCCACAATAGGTGAAAAACGGCAACTTTACGATTTACTTGTAGCATCTGAAAATGAAAACTCATTCAAAGAGGTTCTGTTCAGAAATCTTAACGAACATGATGAGGATCAGTGTGATAATAAAGTTATTGATTTTGACCATATTTATGGAAATATTCTGCAAGAGATAAAACATAATGATCTTCTCGAAATAGAAAAGATTAAGTTGCACAGGAAGGCAAATGTAAAGAGAATAGTACTATATGCCTCGAGTATTGCAGCTGTTTTTATTATTGCTTTTTCCCTTGGCAGAATTTACTCACTGTCAGATAAGAAAACTTCTTCTGAACCTGTAATTGCTGTTAATTACAACGAGATAAAAGCTCCTTTTGGCTCAAAATCAGAAATTAAGCTTCCCGATGGTACACAGATTATGCTGAATGCGGGCAGTACGCTGAGATATCGCAGTGATTTTAATTTAAGTAACCGCAATCTGGATCTTGTTGGTGAAGCCTACTTTAAAGTTGCAAAGAATATTAATATACCTCTTTATGTTAGTGCGGGGAATATTAGTATAAAAGCTGTGGGTACTGAATTTAATGTTAAAGCCTATGATGAAGAAGGAGTAATAGAAACAACTCTGGTAGAAGGAAAAGTTGAGATCACCCAATCCGGACTAAATGAAGAGGATAATCAATATCTTGATCTTATTCCAAATCAAAAAGCGATCTATATTAAAGAATCAGATAGTTTTACTCTTGAAAAAATCAAAAGCATTGATTTATCCATAGTTAAACCGGTTAAAACAATCTATAACAATATTTTGATTTCGCCAAAAGTTGATGTAAATCAAGTGGTTGCATGGACACATGGTAAACTGATCTTCAGGGGTGAAAATCTTGATAATCTTTGCGTTGAGCTTCAAAGGAAATATGATGTTAATTTCATTTTTAAAAATGAAGAAATTAAGAAATATCGTTTTTCAGGTGTACTTCTTGATGAAACACTTGAACAAGTGTTAAATGTTATTAAACTGACTGCTCCTATCGATTACTACCTTGAAGGAAAAACAGTTTTCCTGAGCTCGGATAAAGAACAGATAAATAATTATACAAAGCACTTGAAATAATATCAAAATCAATAAAGCATAACCCATGTAAAATTAACTTAAACCTATTGCCTATGCACATTTCACCTCATTAAAAAAGGAAGAACAGGTTGCAACTGTCCTTCCCACAATTAAGTTCAAGTTAATTACAATCCCGGCCGAGATAAGCAAAAGCAGACCGATAAAGTTTAACTCAACCTAACAATCTTCAAAACTATGAAAAAAAAATCGTTCTTTCATTTTCCACTATGGGAAAAATACAAAATCCTTTTGTACATGAAACTGACAATCATTTTGACGCTCGTATTCTCGCTAAATCTTTCGGCTACTGGATTTGGCCAGATTTCCATTGATGCTAAAGATAAGTCAATCAGGGAGGTTTTTGTAATCCTTGAAAAGGAGACCAATTATCGTTTTTTCTACAACGATGATTTAATTTCCACTGAAAAGGTTGTTGATATGGAGGCTAATAACCAGAGTATTAATCAAATACTTGATGAGCTTTTTAAATCCACTGAATTAGCTTATAAGTTATTAGATAATAATCTTGTTGTTGTAACCCTTATAGATGATCCTTTTCAACAAATGGTCAGTGGTACCATTACAGATGCTTCAACCGGAGAATCACTTCCTGGTGTCAGTATCTTAGTAAGAGGGACAACCGTCGGTGTGGTTTCAGATGCCGGAGGTAAGTACTCAATAAATGTTGCTGACCAGAATGCGGCATTGGTCTTTTCTTTTATTGGATATAAAACTGAAGAGATACTGATTGCCGGCAGAACAGTAGTTAATGTACAATTATCTATAGATATCACAGCCCTTTCGGAGGTTGTTGTAGTAGGATATGGTACACAAAAAAAGAGTGATATAACCGGTACTGTTGCTTCCCTGCCAAAAGAAAGGTTAGAGATGGCACCAAACCTGAATATTGCCCAGGCTATCCAGGGCTCCATTCCGGGAGTTATGATATCGACCAGCACCTCAGGTGCCCAGCCTGATCAGACAATTCTGATCAGGGGAAGAAATTCGATCACTGCCAACAACGATCCCCTGATTATTGTTGACGGGATACCATATGGAGGAAAGATAACTGATATTAATCCGAATGATGTCGGGTCAGTTGAGGTCTTAAAAGATGCTTCGGCTGCCGCTATTTATGGATCGAGGGGGGCAAACGGCGTTATTCTTATTACCACCAAGGAAGGTGTTGTCGGAAAAACAACTTTTGCTTATGAGGGGAAATATTCTATCACGGATGTTACAAAAGTGAATCGAGTGCTGACAGGTCCGGAGTTTTATGAATTTAAAATGACAAGGAATGCTTCGCAGATGACAGCGAGTGAAACAAAGGTCTATCAGGACGGTACCTGGTCTGACTGGACCAAGCTTGCTATCCGCCTAGGACAAACCCAGGAACACAACCTGTCTGTTTCAGGCGGATTCAAAGATACCAAATATTATATTGGCGGGGGTTTAACAGATATTAAGGGAGTTGCAAAAAATGACAACTTCCGTCGTATTTCAAGCAGAATAAATGTTGAAACAAAACTTACCGACTGGTTATCAATTGGCACTCGGACCCAGCTTAATTTTGATGACCAAAGCGGTGCTGAGGCAAATTTCCATGTTGCTCTTGAAACAAATCCTCTTGGCCTGGCTTATGACGAGTACGGTAATTATACTATCTTTCCATGGCCCGATAATATTATTGTTGGTAATCCGCTCGGGCCTTTGCTTTATGATGACATGGATAAATCATACCAGATTTTATCGAACAATTATGTTGGTGTCGATTTTCCGTTTATTAAAGGTTTAAGTTACAGGTTAAATACCGGTGTGAGATTCCGGTTTACCGACCGGGCTCAATACAGAGGAAGAGATACCCAGTCAGGATTGGCAGATCTCGGAGATGCTTCAATAGACAACGCAATCAGCAACAACACTGTTGTTGAGAATATATTGACGTATAACAGGGAATTTGGAGATCATACAGTTTTCGTCACCGGCTTATACAGTTATGAAGGATATAATGGCAGAACAAATTCTATTGATGCGCAAAAATTTCCAAACGATTTTCTTTCCTGGTATGGAACATCAACGGCCACTGTTGTGACGCCAGAGAATACTTATAGTAAAACAGCTCTGATTTCCCAGATGTTGCGATTGAACTATTCATATGCCAGCAGGTATCTTTTAACTTTAACGGTACGAAGGGATGGATATTCAGGATTCGGAGCCGATAGCAAATGGGGTACCTTCCCGTCTGCTGCGTTGGGCTGGAACCTGGCTAAAGAAGATTTTTTTCCGTTAAAAAATATCTTCAGCGTGTTGAAGCTGAGAGCTTCATATGGGTTGAACGGGAACCAGGCTATCGGGGCATACGCGTCACTGCCACAGTTTACGATTGCAAACATGTCTACAGTGACCAGCACTGTTGTCGGGTACAAACCCGCCAGGATGGGTGTTTCCAACCTTGGATGGGAGTCGTCAAGTACCTTGAACCTTGGATTTGACTTTGGACTCTTCAAAGACAGGATTTCCGGTAACTTCAACTGGTATCAGACAAATACTACTGACCTTCTTCTGGCAAGGAGCATTTCGGTTATCCATGGAATCACTCAAGCTACTCACCTCCCCAAATGGGTCCATCCTGCCGTAACAGAGAACATTGGCAAAACCCAGAATAAGGGAATTGAATTTGTCATAGATTCAAGGAATATAGTTAAGAATAAATTCACGTGGTCAACATCAGCCAATCTTTCCTTTAACAAGAATAAAATCGTCTCATTATATGGCATAAAGGATGCGGACGGGAAAGAGATTGATGATATTTCCAACAAATGGTTCATTGGTCAGCCCATCAGGGTTAACTATGATTATGTATACGAAGGTGCATGGCAACTCGATGAAGCTGCTGAGGCTGCAACATACGGGTCACAACCAGGATATTTAAAATTAAAGGATATTGACGGTAACGGAGTCCTTGACTCTAAAGACCGGCAAATAATCGGCCAGCTAGATCCTAATTTATTGTGGGGGATGACCAACACCTTCACATACGGGAATTTCACACTGAGCATTTTCATGCACGGAGTATCCGGTTCAACAGTGCAGAATTACTTAATGAATGATGATGTCCAGGGCGCAGAAGTGAGGTATAATACTCTTAAAAAGAACTGGTGGACGCCGACAAATCCAACAAATGACTGGATTGTTAATGCTCTGATGGCTAATAATATGTCCGGGCAATCGGGACGTATTTATGAAAAACCCGACTTTGTGCGTATCAAGGATGTTTCCTTAGCCTATGATCTGCCAAAAAGCATTGTCAGTAAAATAGGTTTAAGCAGACTGAAAGTGTATATAACCGGACGTAATCTTGCTACGTTTACCAAATGGACAGGTATGGATCCGGATTTAACAGATGAACAAGCTCAGCAGAGGATCCCTATGCAAAAGGAATATGTTTTCGGCATGAGCCTGGGATTTTAATTAACAAATTATGATAATAAAATAAAACTAGATATCATGAAAATATTATTATCGAATATAATAAAAGTTGCACTGGCAATAATTTTGGTTGCAGGTTGTTCAAAAGAAACACTTGTTGAAGACCCACCAAATATTTTAGCTGCTCAAACCATATTTAAAAACCTTGACGGTTTTGAGGCAGGTTTGAATGGTCTGTATAATATAGCCAGGCATGGAAGATGGCAATCAGAAAAGATTGAAATGGCCCTGAACGGTGTTGATAACATGACCAGCAACTTCAGGCGCAGTGATATTTTCTGGAACTGGACAACCTCAAACAGTCCTGCAGATGGCGATCTGCTAGAGACCTTTCAGTGGCTGTACGAAGTAATTAATGCTTCAAACACCATAATATACTATGCAGATGGTGATGTTAAGTGGTCGGGTGGAAGTGACACTCCTGAAGGCAACAAGCTCAGGGTGATAGCTGAAGCCAGGGCTTTACGCGCATGGGCTTACAAACGCCTTGCTTATTCATGGGGTGATGTTCCTCTTACTCTTACAATGGAATCAACAGTCAAGACTGACTGGGAGCGAGCTCCCGTTGCTGAAGTCAGAAAACAGGCAATCAGGGATTATAAATTTGCCCAGCAGTATGTTCCCACAGAAGGCTCTTTGCCGGGCAGGATAACAAAAGGCGCTGTTCAAACCCTGCTTGCAGAGATGTACCTCACTGTAAATAAGCCCGACAGTGCACTTTACTGGTGCGACCAGGCGATCAGTAATCCTGCTTACAAACTGGTTACAGCAAGATATGGAGTGAAAAAGAGCGATCCGTCCGGTTCTCCTTTTGGGGATATGTTTAAAGAGGGAAACCAGAATCGTTCGCAGGGAAATACCGAGGCACTCTGGGTTTTCCAGTTTACGCTGAATAGTAGTATTGACGAACGGGGTAATGAAATGAGCCGTGCTGAAGTAGGCAGATATGGTGAATGGAAGATAGGTGGCAATGCCGTTTTTGCATATACTTATGAGAGAGGCGGCAGAGGAAAAGCTTATTTTGGTCCTACCAAATGGTGGGTGGACAGCTATGAAAAACAGGATGACAGGGCTCAGAACTATATTTTACGGAAATACTTTATTATT
>JAUYBT010000050.1 GCA_030692905.1 Bacteroidales bacterium | reverse complement strand
TTCACCCTATAAAAGAGGAAAAGAAGGAAAAACCTTATGACTTTGAAGGGATAATTTATAATACCGGTGTTCTTGAAATTATGCCCGACGGTTATGGTTTTTTAAGATCTCCCGACTACAATTATCTGAACTCTCCTGATGATATATATGTTTCACAATCACAGATTAAGCTTTTCGGTCTCAAAACCGGCGATACAATCAAGGGGTCAATTCGTCCGCCTAAAGAGGGTGAAAAATATTTTCCTCTCATCAAAGTTGACGAGATAAACGGAAGAAGCCCTGATTTCATAAGAGACAGAGTTCCATTCGACTTCCTGACACCGCTTTTCCCTGATGAGAAATTCACATTATGCCAGCCTGGAGAAGGATCATTATCGGTAAGGGTAATAGATATGTTCACTCCTATCGGAAAAGGGCAACGCGGGTTAATTGTTGCGCAACCGAAAACAGGAAAGACTATTCTTCTTCAGGAGATTGCAAATGCAATAGCTAAATATCACCCCGAGGTATATCTGATGATTTTACTTATTGATGAACGACCTGAAGAGGTTACTGATATGGCCAGAAATGTGAAGGCTGAAGTCATTGCTTCAACATTTGATGAACCTGCTGAACGTCATTGCCGTGTTGCCAATATCGTACTTGAAAAAGCAAAACGGCTCGTAGAATGCGGTCACGATGTTGTTATTCTTCTTGACTCAATAACC
This sequence comes from Bacteroidales bacterium, assembly GCA_030692905.1. Classification (GTDB taxonomy): domain Bacteria; phylum Bacteroidota; class Bacteroidia; order Bacteroidales; family VadinHA17; genus LD21. Next base: position 4,036 of record JAUYBT010000050.1, on the reverse strand, counting down.
AGACTTGCAAGAGCTTTTAATACGACGGCTCCTGCGTCAGGTAAAGTATTATCTGGAGGTGTTGACTCTAATGCACTCCATAAACCTAAAAGATTTTTCGGTGCAGCACGTAACATTGAAAATGGTGGTTCTCTCACTATTCTTGCCACGGCTCTTACTGATACAGGATCAAAAATGGATGATGTCATTTTCGAGGAATTTAAAGGAACAGGTAACATGGAGCTCCAACTCGACCGCAAACTTTCCAACAGAAGGATATTCCCGTCAATTGATATTCCTGCTTCCAGTACCCGAAGAGAAGATCTGCTTCTGAATAAGAATATTCTTCAGAAGATATGGGTTTTGCGTAATTTCCTGACCGATATGAACTCAGTTGAAGCTATGGAATTCCTGCGCGACAGGTTACTTCAGGCAAAGTCGAATGAAGAGTTTCTGATTTCAATGAATGGGGGGTAACGAACGAACATACGTTTAATCAAATATATAAATCACAATGGGAACAAAAAAATTTATAACATGCGACGGGAATCAGGCCGCAGCGCATGTTGCATATATGTTTAGCGAGGTTGCTTGCATATATCCAATCACACCTTCATCCACGATGGCAGAATTTGTTGATGAATGGGCCGCCAACGGATTAAAAAACATTTTCGGGGAACAGGTTAAGGTTGTTGAGATGCAGTCGGAAGCTGGTGCTGCAGGTGCTGTACACGGAGCTCTTCAGGCAGGAGCTTTATGCACTACTTATACCTGTTCACAGGGATTGCTCCTTATGATACCTAATATGTACAAGATAGCCGGGGAGCTTCTTCCCGGGGTATTCCATGTCAGTGCACGCGCAGTAGCTGCCCACGCTTTGTCAATATTCGGTGACCATAGCGATATATATGCAACACGTCAGACTGGTTTTGCAATGCTGGCAAGTGGCAGTGTTCAGGAGATTATGGACCTGGCAAGTGTAGCCCATTTGTCTGCTATTAAATCACGCGTTCCTTTCATGCATTTCTTTGATGGATTCCGTTCTTCAGCTGAAGTACAGAAGATTGAGTATCTCGATATGGAAGATCTTAAAAAACTTATTGACTGGGATGCATTAACAAGATTCCGCAATAACGCTCTTAACCCTGAACACCCTGTTACAAGAGGTACTGCTCAGAACCCGGATGTTTTCTTCCAGGCTAAGGAGGCTTCCAATGTGTTCTATGAGCCTCTGGCTGACATAGTTGCCTCATATATGAAAGATATTACAAAACTTACCGGCAGAGAGTATAAGCCATTTACATATTACGGTTCACCCGATGCAGAGAATATTATTGTTGCAATGGGTTCAATAACAGAAACCATAAAAGAGACAATTGATTATCTCGTAGAGAAAGGTGAAAAAATCGGATTAATAAGCGTTCATCTTTATCGTCCTTTCTCATCAAAATACTTTTTTGATGTTTTCCCTTCAAGTGTTAAACATATAACAGTACTCGACAGAACAAAAGAGCCGGGAGCAGGTGGAGACCCACTTTATCTTGATATAAAAGGTATGTTCTATGACAGTAACCTAAAACCTGTTATTCTTGGTGGTCGTTTTGGTCTTAGTTCAAAAGATACTACTCCTTCAATGATGATGTCGGTATATGAGAACATGAAAATTAAGGAACCTAAAAATCATTTCACAGTCGGAATTATTGATGATGTAACATTCAGATCGCTTCCGATTCTTCCTGAGATAAATGTTTGCTGCACTGGAACATATTCAGCTAAATTCTATGGTCTTGGTTCTGACGGAACTGTTGGCGCAAATAAAAACTCAATTAAGATTATTGGCGATTCAACTGACAAATACTGCCAGGCCTATTTTGCATATGATTCAAAAAAATCAGGCGGTATAACGGTATCACATCTGCGTTTTGGTGACAAACCTATACGTTCTCCCTATCTTGTCAATACACCTGATTTTGTTGCTTGTCATGTTCCTGCTTATCTGGAAAAATATGATATGCTTAAAGGGCTGGTAAGACGTGGGACTTTTCTCATCAATTCAATATGGGATGTTGAAGAAACAAAGCATCGTCTTCCTGATCATATGAAGAAATATCTTGCTGAGAACAAAATCAATTTTTATATTATAAATGCCACATTAATAGCAGAAGAACTTGGCCTTGGGAACCGTACAAACACAATCATGCAGGCAGCATTTTTCAAGGTAGCTAATGTTATCCCTTACGAAAAAGCTGTAAGTGAGATGAAAAAAGCAATTTATAAATCCTATGGCAAAAAGGGTGATGCAGTTGTTAATATGAATTATGCAGCTGTTGATAAAGGTGGTGAGGTGACTAAAATTGAAATCCCTGCCGAATGGGCAAACATAAAAATTGAAGAGAAAGCCGATACACGTGATATTCCTGCATTCATCCGTGATGTAATGGAACCTATCAACAGGATGAAGGGCGATGATCTTCCTGTAAGCGCGTTCAGCGGTAGGGAAGACGGTACTTTCCCTGCCGGTACTTCTGCCTATGAGAAACGCGGTATTGCTGTCTTTTCTCCTGAATGGCAACCAAATGAGTGTATTCAGTGTAACCAGTGTTCATACGTTTGTCCTCATGCTGCAATACGTCCTTTCCTTTTAACTGATGAAGAGGTTGCTAATGCTCCGGAAGGAACTAAAGTTATTCAGGGCGTAGGAGGTCCACTTAAAGCGTATAAATTCAAGATTCAGTTAAGCGTATATGATTGTACAGGCTGCGGTAACTGCGCCGACGTTTGTCCTTCCAAAAACAAAGCCCTCATTATGAAGCCTTTCGAGACTCAGTTGGGCGAGGCAGAGCGCTGGACTTATATGCATGAAAAAGTAGGTTACAAAGATACAGTTGCTGACAAGTTTGTAAATGTCAAAAACAGCCAATTTGCACAACCACTGTTTGAATTCTCCGGTGCATGTGCGGGTTGCGGTGAAACACCATATATCAAAGCAGTTACACAGCTGTATGGTGACAGGATGATCATTTCAAATGCCACAGGATGTTCCTCAATTTATGGTGGTTCTGCGCCTTCCACTCCCTATACCGTTAATAAAGACGGGCATGGACCGGCCTGGGCTAATTCACTGTTTGAAGATAATGCGGAATATGGCTTTGGGTTGTCAATTGGTGCAACAAAATTAAGAGATCGGATTACATTGAGAATGACCGAAAGTATGTCGAATGGATCACTGAACGGTGAAACAAAGGTTGCTTTCGAAGAATGGCTTAAAGCGAAAGATAACGGAGAAGCATCAAAAGTAGCTTCTGAAAAAGTAGTTGCCGCTTGCAGTAAAGACAAATCAGCAGTTGCAAAAGAAATCCTCAGCCTTAAACAATATCTTGTTAAGAAATCACATTGGATCTTCGGTGGAGATGGCTGGGCTTACGATATAGGTTATGGTGGACTTGACCATGTAATTGCTTCAGGGGAGGATGTAAACATCCTTGTTCTCGATACGGAAGTTTATTCCAATACCGGAGGTCAGGCATCAAAATCAACACCTGCCGGGGCTGTTGCAAAATTTGCCGCATCAGGTAAAAAGATCCGTAAGAAAGATCTTGGTCAGATGGCAATGAGTTATGGCTATGTATATGTTGCACAGGTTGCTATGGGATCAAGCAATGCTCAGTATCTGAAAGCAATCAGAGAAGCAGAAGCGTTCCCTGGACCATCACTTATTATAGCTTATTCCCCATGTATAAATCACGGACTTAAGGATGGCATGGGAAAAACTCAGTCACAAACCAAGGCTGCTGTTGAAGCAGGATACTGGCATAATTACAGGTATAATCCTCTGCTAGAAGCAGAAGGCAAAAATCCATTCACACTCGATTCAAAAGAGCCTGATTGGACCAAATTCCAGGATTTTCTCAAGTCAGAAGTACGTTATACTTCTCTGATACAATCATTCCCCAAGGAAGCCGAGATACTCTTTAAAGCTGCCGAAGAGAATGCCAAATGGAGGTACAAATCATATCAGCGACTTGCTTCATTAATATACGAAAAAACTGTTTAACAG
>JAUYBT010000043.1 GCA_030692905.1 Bacteroidales bacterium | reverse complement strand
CAAGGGATTTTTGATGATCTTAATCCGGAAACTGTAAATAACTGGATCTACCCTGATACAAAAAAATGGGATGCTGACAGGAATACAAATGAATTTATCCTTAACATGGAAAAATGGCATAGTTATGGCCTTCTTTCATTTACCATAAATATGCAGGGAGGAAGCCCCCAGGGTTATTCCTCAGCACAACCATGGCGCAATTCGGCTTATACTGAAGATGGATCACTCCTGCCTGAATATCTGGCCCGACTTGAGAGAATTCTTGACAGGGCTGATGAATCAGGAATGGTGCCAATACTGGGATTATTTTACTTTGGTCAGGATGAACGGCTTCGCGATGAAAAAGCTGTCATAAATACCGTTAATAATGTGATTGACTGGCTTTTGAATAAAAATTATAAAAATATTTTAATCGAAATAAACAATGAATGTAATGTTAATAAATATGAACACGAGATTCTTAAGCCACAAAGGGTTCATGAATTAGTGGAACTGGTAAAGAAAAAGGAAAAAAATGGATTCCGGTTTTATGTCGGAACAAGTTATGGCGGAGGTTTTATCCCCTTGTCAAATGTTGTCAAATCTTCAGATTTTATTCTTATTCACGGTAATGGCGTTACCAATCCCGACGATATTACTGCAATGGTTGATAAGACCAGAAAAGTTGAAGGTTATACACCAAAGCCAATTCTATTTAATGAAGATGATCACTTTAATTTCGACAAAGAACATAACAATTTTACAACAGCCATAAAAAGTTATGCATCATGGGGGTATTTTGATTACCGGATGAAGGATGAGTCATTTGTTGATGGTTATCAGAGTGTTCCGGTTGACTGGGGAATTAACTCGGACCGAAAAATTCAGTTCTTCAACCTATTAAAGGAGATTACAAGTACAAAATAATTTTTTTCTTTTTAACCTTTTTTGTTAGCTTTATCCCGGCTTTACATGGATTGTTTTGACCTGCGTAGAAAAACCAATCATCATTGAGAACTTAATATAAAACAACATGAACCGAAAATCAGTTTTAATCCTTATGCTTTTGCCATTCTTACTAATGAATTGCAAGACTAATAACAGTTTTCCTATCACCGATCTGCATATACATCTAAAAGGTGACTTTAATATTGAAGACGCTGTCTTGAAATCAAAAAAAGAAAATATCAGGTATGGTATTGTAACAAATTGTGGTTTAGGATTCCCGGTTCACAATGACAGCCAGATAGATTCAGTATTACTCACTTTGAAAGATTACCCTCAGTTCTTTGTAGGTCTGCAGGCTGAAGGGAGAGAATGGGTGAATATTTTCTCCAGGGAATCGATGAATAAGTTTGATTATGTATTCACTGATGGTATGACCTTTACCGATGAAAAAGGAAGAAGAAACCGTATCTGGATAAAGCAGGAGACATGGATCGATAATGAGGAAGAGTTCATGGACTACCTTGTTAACACAATTGTTAAAATATTGAATAATGAGCCAATAAATATCTATGTAAATCCTACATTTTTGCCTGCCCAGATGACTGACAGGTATGATTATTTCTGGACTGATGAAAGGATGGACAAGGTGATAAAAGCCGCAAAAGACAATAATATTGCAATTGAAATAAATAACAGATATAGGATTCCTTCGGTAGTGTTCCTGGCAAAAGCTAAACAAGCAGGAGTTAAATTCACTGTTGGAACAAACAATGCAAATAAAAATTTTTCCGGTGCTGAATATGCTCTCGAAGTAATAAAAAAATGTAAGCTGACTCAGAATGATTTCTTCGAACCTGTTAATAAGCGACAGGATGGAAAGCTTTGATTTTGCGCGAATTTTAAAATTTCTTCCGGGTATAATTCTTGGATTGACAGTGCATGAATTCTGTCATGCATTAGTTGCTCACATGTGTGGTGATTCAACCTCAAAAAATCAGGGAAGGGTTACACTGAATCCCTTAAAACATATTGATCCTTTAGGTTTTATCATGCTAATAGTTGCCGGATTCGGATGGGCTAAACCTGTGCAGTTCGACGAGCAGAACTTACGCAATCCTAAGGCCGATGTAATAAAAATAGCATTAGCCGGACCATTGTCGAATGCAGTACTTGCAATGATCCTATCAGTTTTATTTTCTATTCTATCCTCACTTGTGCCTCCATATCAGAGTTCCTTGATGCAGGTGGTAACTGAAGTTTTTCTTTATGCTATTTACATTAACTGGGGGCTATTTATTTTTAATCTCATTCCCCTCCCTCCTCTTGACGGGTCACATCTTTTATTCTATCAGTTAAGAAGATATCCTGCTCTGTATGAAGGATTATATAAATATGGTTCAATGCTTCTGTTTGGACTTCTTATAGCAACTACCCTCACAAAAATTAATTTCCTTCCTATCTGGCCTATGATCCGATTTCTTGGAGATGGATTTCTTTCTTTGGTCGGAATAGGTAGAGGCTGATTGTCTGATTGTCTGACTGTCTGATTGTCAAATAATGATCTGACATTATCAATCAAAAATCCATCCGAACAATTTGAAAAAGGAACAGAAATTATTATATTGCAGGAAATAAACGGATTGTGAGGCTTACAATAATTATATTAAGTCTGGTCATGTTGGAATATGTTTTTCCACAGGTTGATAAGTATGTTACTGCCCGGAACAACATGGTTAAGATCCAGATAACAGACCGTGGAATTACGAATGTTGAGACAATAAAAGCAATGAGGAAAGTTCCCCGTCATCTTTTCATCCCAAAGGAATATGAAAATGATGCGTATGGGGATTATCCTGTGCCTATTGGTTATGGTCAGACCATATCTCAACCATATATTGTAGCTTATATGACAGAGATAGTCAGGCCGACTGAAAAGAAAAAGGCGCTTGAAATTGGCACCGGGTCAGGTTATCAGGCTGCAGTTCTTGCAGAGATAGTGGACACAGTATACACAATAGAAATTATTCCAGAGCTGGCAAGTGAATCAGCTTCGAGATTTAAGAAGTTGGGTTACAAAAATATTATCGGAAAGTCAGGTGATGGGTACAATGGATGGCCGGAGCATGCTCCATTTGATATAATTATTGTTACGGCAGCAGCAAACGAGATTCCCAAACCTCTTATCGATCAGCTTGCTGAAAACGGACGGTTGGTGATACCGGTTGGCGAACCTGGCACAGTTCAGGAGCTGATGCTACTCGTAAAGAAGAATGGTAAAATAGAAAAATCCCGTCTTACGTTTGTCAGATTTGTTCCGTTCAGGAGATCAAAAAACGAAAGGAATTAACTGAAGCAGAGAATACCAGGTATTCGTTTATCATAACATCAGATTTAGGGCAGATAGGATTAATGAATTTGGATTTTCATTGCCGAAATTGTAACTTTGTACTAAACATTTGAGCCATGACTACTCTGGAATTAAAAAATAATTTTCACCACCTTATAGATAGCATTGAAAATGAGAATATTTTGCAGAAATTCTATGAATTAATGTTGCGAAAAAGATCAACCAGGGATGGTATGCTTTGGGGAAGGTTGTCAAAAGATGAGATAGATGAGTTATTATTAGTAAACGAGGAGTGTGAGAATTCTGAAGACCTCATTCCACATGAAAATATTCAGCAAAAACACTCAAAAGAACTTTGTCTTTGAACTTCGGCCCTTCGATTTCTAAATTGCCTTCCGACATTTTCAAATTATCAAATTATCAAATTTTCAAATTCTCTTCCCAAATTCTCCAATTCTCCCCCTCGCTCTGACGCCTGTCGCTTTTTTATATTGATTTTATTGTTCATTTTTTGTCCGCCCAAAAAACGAACCAAAAAAGGGCGCCGAAAATGATAACTTCACCCCGGCCGTACGCCCGCTACACATTCCTTGTTGGCGCTACCGGCCGTGCTGAAGTTCGCTCCATTTTCGGATTGCCTTCGCTCTTTCGACTCACGGTATTCTTTTCTTCCCTGCGTCGTGTGTCGTGCATCGTGCGTCCTTACACGAACTGTTGCCTTCCGACTTCCGACTTCTTATTGACTTCCGACTTCTTAATCTCCAGGCACTCCAAACTCAATTATTATGTTTAACTTTAGTCTGAATAATAATGTTGAAAGTCAGGCAAAAAGTATTGTATAAATATGTATTTCAGCGTATTAATAACAAGGTACTTTTGTGA
>JAUYBT010000036.1 GCA_030692905.1 Bacteroidales bacterium | reverse complement strand
AAGGGCGTTAACATACCTGGTCTTTGCCGGAATATTACCTGCTGTAAGATCAAGATATTTTTTAAAATACTCTTTTGATTGGTCGAACCTTCCTGCAGATGAATACAATTGTCCAAGTTCACGGTATGCGGGAGCGTAATTGGCATTGAGTTTTATTGCTTCTTCAAAAAAAGGAATTGCTGCAGTAAGGTTGCGACCTTTAACATAAATGTTTCCTATTTTCATGTTTGCAGTCGGTGACTGGGGATCAGCGAACTGGGCCTGGTTATAATACATGATTGCCTTGGAACCGTCATTTAATAATATATAAATGTCACCGGCAATTAAATAAACATCCCTGTTTTTGTTATCAATTTTAATTGCTTCCCTTATGAGAGGTAATGCTAAGGAGGTATCAACCTCCCCATCCTTTATATATGATTCAGCAATTTTGGCCAGAGTAAATGCATAATCCCGGGCCGGAGGCACAATCTTTTTAATGTTTTTATAAGGGAGGAGAAAGCTCTTTGCTTTTGCACGCATCTCAGCAGCGGTCTTGTCGTCCCCAATATAGTAGGCTACTTTAGCGAGTCCGATATAGTTGAGTGGATCATTGGAATTTGCCACGACTCCTTTTTGATATACTTCTTTAGCCGATTTTGCGGCTACAGTCAATGAATTGGAGATAGTATCGGCAAAATAATCAGCAAGGTAATTCTCCCCAAGAAAGAAATAATTTTTGCTGTTTGCAGGCTCTTTCTGGATTAGCTGCTGGAATATAGCCTCAGCTTTATCATACTGCTCGCTTCTGGTCAGAAGCGTAGCAGAATTAAGATCCTGCGCCTGAATTTTAATTGCAAAAATTGTTAATAAAACTGCCAGTAAAACTGCTGGTCTTAAAATTAAACGTTTCATAGCTATCATTATTTGATGTCAATTATAGTATTAATTTCTGATTTTTAACAACTTACTTCTTACTTTTATCTTTTATCTTTATGAACTCACCCCCTACGCCCCCTCTCTACTTCGTAAAGAGGGGGAATACTTCCTACTTCTTACTTCTTACTGCCTACTGCTTCTTAATCTGCACCAACCTTATCGGCATCGTGGCAGGTACAAGCCCCGATGTACGAACTATTCTCTGTCCCTGCTCTCCACATGCCCAGTTTATGAAACCTGAACCCAGTCCCGCAAATGTCTCCCTCGAAATGAGATAGATATCCCTTACAAAAGGATACTCTTTGGTAAAAATAAAACCCTGTTGGGGACGATAATAGCTGCCGTCATTAATATATTGTTGTGAAACAGCTACTACATTGATCTTTTTGATAAAACTCATGCTGAGAGAATCGTCCTTATCACTTATCCAGTTAACGCTTACAATCCCAAGAGCATCAGGATTCCTCGAAACAAAATCAATAACTTCCGGATTACTATTGACAGCAAAAAAATTTCCGGAAAGCGAGTCTTTTATCTCAAAAAGTTCTTTAAAGTATCTGATATTCCCCGATTTGGTATTATCAAAAATAACACGAATGTCACCAAGCTTCGATTTTGGATTGACCTCTTTCCAGTTGCTAATCTTACCAAGGAAAATTTCTTTGATAGTATTATATTTTAAAAGTGAGTCCTTATTTTCCTTATTTGTTACAATCGCCAGTGCATCATAAGCATATGTTGAAGTACGTGCGATTATCTGAGTGTCACGAAGGTATTGTATCTGGTAATCCGTAAGCTTTTTGCTTGTACAAATCACCTTGACGGAATCATTCATGAAATCATTTATTACATCATACTCCGGCTTATACCCGGGTTTAATTTTTGCATTATTGTATAAATGAGTGAATGTAAATACTTCAGTATCAATAAGAGGTTGGAATGATTCATCGGCCGAAATCTTAATATTCCCCCTTGTTGGAGTTTCATTCAGGCCCGATTTACTTCCGCCGGTACACGAAACCATAAAAAGCAGTAATCCTATTAAAGGATAACGCAGGGATGAGATTAAGGTATGACTGATATGTTTGTCCACTACATTACAGGCCGTGAAATATTTCTTCTGGCACGCAATAATAATAAAATTTTGAATAACTGATACTCTGTTCATCTTCTTTAAATTTTATCAAGGTTTAATTATTTTCCACAAGAGTCACTGCAAAGTGTATGCCAAGGCTGATGTGAAAAATGAATAATCTCTTCATACTATATATTTTAGTATTAAGAAAGATTTAATCCTTGTCCTTATTTTTTGTAAAAAAAACCTCAACTATTTTAACATATGCTCTGTAAGCCCTGTAAAAGCCATAAAAGATAAAAGTTGATCCCATTATTACCCCTATCTCCTTGTAGGGGGAACTCAGATCAGAATAGAATATCAGATAACTACCCACACCCAGATAAAAAAACACCATAAAAATTGAGAAAATGGCTGTCACCTGTTGCATTAATCTGTTTTCATTCATGCTAAAATAATTTTGGTGCCAAATAAACAAAAAATCAATTTATTATCAAAATAAAATTTCTAAATGCAATAAAAGAATGAACCAAAAAGAGTGCTATTTTTAAATAGCAAGGAGCTGTCACCATAGCTTAAAAACCTGAAATCATTTTCAAGAGCAAACGCGTAAATTTCTTTCCATTTTATTCCTGTCCATGCTGATATAAGAAGAAGCAGAGTACTTCGTGGCTGATGAAAGTTGGTGATCATACCATTTATCATTCTGAAATCATAGCCTGGGATAATTATAATACTTGTCGAAGCTTGTAAATACGATAAATTACGCTCTCTCAGATGGTTCAATAAAGCTTCCATTGATTCCTTTACAGTAACAGTTGTCTCCATGTCATATGCTTCCCATTGTCCTAATGAAAGATCAGACCTGCAATCTAATGGATCACTTATTATTTTTACTCCCAACCAGTACAGACTCTCAAGTGTTCTGACAGATGTTGTACCTACCGGAATGATTTTTCCCTGGTTTTCAAGAAGCAATTCAATTGTCTTCGCCGTAACAAAGAAACGCTCACAATGCATTTTATGGCCGGAAATGTTTGTAGATTTTACCGGCTGAAAGGTCCCTGCACCAATATGTAGAGTTACTTCAACGGACTTAATTCCCTTTTTATCAAGCTTTTCAAGGATATTGTTTGTGAAATGCAATCCGGCTGTTGGTGCTGCAACAGACCCTTTAATGCTGGCGTAAACTGTCTGGTACCTGGTAATGTCTTCTGCTTCATCCTCTCTATTAATGTAAGGTGGGAGAGGAATATGACCTGTTGCTTCAATTACCTCACCAAAACTTAAGTCAGAACAGTTCCAGGTAAACAGTATCCGCCATGCATCGCCTTCAGGTTGAAGTTTTTCTGCTGTCAGTTCATATTCCTTTCCAGAAAAAACAAAAGGTGTCATAATTTTTCCACACTTCCACTTCTTAAGGTTTCCAATTATACATTTCCATTCAACAGGCTCTACCGAATTAAATGATAATTCATATTCAAAAGGTGAAAGAGGCTCCAGGCAAAAGACTTCAATAGCAGCTCCGGTCTCTTTGCGAAAAAGAATGCGGGCTCTGATAACGCGGGTATTGTTGAAAACCAGGAGGGAATCTGAGGGCAGATAATCATCGATGTTCGTGAACATGTCTTTAGATATTTTGTAACCGTTATAAATGAGTAGTTGAGAACTATCCCTTTCATTAACAGGATGCTGGGCTATCCTTTCATAGGGAAGATCATAATCATACTCGCTAAGTTCAATATCTTTCATAAAATTTTTCCCTTTCTCCTTTCTCCTTTTGTCTTACTTTTTAACCCACCCCATTCCCCTCCCAGGAGGGGATTTCTATTGAGTTACTTTTTTCTTTTTACTTTTGTCTTTTGTCTTGTTTATATTCTATGCAAATATAACTATTAATTTAGTTAGTAACAAATTTACAGTAAATTATTATCTTTGCATCGCAGCAGGCTGTTCCATCGCCATGCCAACAGCGTGGAGGAAAGTCCGGGCAACACAGAGCACCATACTTCTTAACGGGAAGATATCTGCAAGGGTATAGTAGTGTAACAGAAAATAACCGTCATGCTTATGGCGTGATAAGGGTGAAAAGGTGAGGTAAGAGCTTACCGGTCCTGGTGGCAACATCCGGAGTCGTACACCTTATGAGTTGAAAGACCATGTATACCGGCGAGTAGGGCTGCTCGTCCGATGCCGGGGGGTGGGTCGTAGGAGCACGGTAGCGATACCGGGCCTAGATAAATGATGGAAACCGGTTTTAATTTCTTTCGCAGAAACCAAAACCGTACAGAATCCGGCTTACAGGCCAGCTGCTTAAAATAAAAGACGTGCAATTTGCCCGTCTTTTATTTTAGTTACCCGTTTTTAAAATAATTAAAAGGAATTTATTGTTTTTCTTAATGCAACGAGTTTTTTTAATAGATTGTCCATTTCAGAAAGCTTCAGCATATTTGCTCCATCCGATTTGGCGACTGCCGGGTTGGGATGAGTTTCAATGAAGATACCGTCGGCTCCTACACTGATCGCTGCTTTGCCAATTGTTTCTATCATCTCCGGTCTGCCTCCGGTTACTCCGTCTTCCTGGTTAGGTTGTTGTAGCGAATGGGTAATATCCATTATTACAGGAACCCCTATATTCTTCATTATCGGAATATTTCTGAAGTCAACTACTATATCCTGGTAACCAAACATATTACCCCTGTCTGTCAGCATAATATTGCTGTTTCCTGATTCCCTGACCTTCTCTACTGCAAACCTCATGGATGATCCGGATAAAAACTGACCTTTCTTGATATTGACCCATTTTCCCGTTTTGGCAACAGCAACAAGCAGATCAGTCTGTCTGCATAAAAAGGCTGGTATCTGAAGAATATCAACATAACCGGCAGCAATCTCAGCTTCATCCGGGTTATGAATATCGGTAATAACCGGAACAGAATACCTCTTCCGGACTTCTGCAAGTATCTTAAGTGCTTTAATATCACCAATTCCTGAAAATGAATCGCTCCTGGACCTGTTTGCTTTTCTGTAGGATGACTTAAAGACAAAAGGTAGCTGGTACTTGTCAGATAACATCTTCAGATGGTCAGCTGTTTCAAAGATGACCTTTTCACTTTCTATCACACAAGGTCCGGCAATTAAAAGAAAATTGCCAGATTCACTGAATTTTAGCCCGGGAATATTTAATACAACATTTGACATATCAAAACAAAGGTAAAAAAATAATTAATTAAGCGAATTACGTCGTTTATTTTTCTCTGTGTAACTCTGTGAATTCTCTGTGGAACTCCGTGTAAGTTCTTCATTATATTTTTTTGTTACACAGAGAGACACAGAGAATACACGAGAACCACAGAGTTATTTCTTATCGTAATTATAAATATCCTTCCACATTACAGAAAGCTTCTTCCTGATCTCTTCTTCTTTGGAATTGACTCCCGGATCATAGAAAACAGTACCTTTCAGTTCATCCGGAAGAAAATTATCGGGAACAAAATTTCCTGAATAGCTATGAGCGTATTTATATTCTTTACCATAACCCAGATTCTTCATAAGTTTTGTAGGAGCATTTCTTATATGCAATGGGACAGGGAGAGCTCCTTCGTTTTTAACCATACCTATAGCATCATCAATTGCCATATATGAGGAATTGCTTTTTTGAGAAGTTGCCAGATAAATTGCTGCCTCAGATAGAATAATTCTTGATTCCGGCCATCCGATTACATTGACAGCTTCAAAACAAGCCTGAGCCAGCAATAAGGCATTTGGGTTGGCAAGACCAATATCCTCAGCAGCGAGTATCAGCATACGTCTTGCAATAAATTTTGGGTCCTCACCTCCTTCAACCATGCGGGCCAGCCAGTAAACAGCAGCATTAGGATCACTTCCCCTGAGCGATTTTATAAAAGCAGATATAATATCATAATGCTGTTCTCCATTTTTATCGTAAAGAGCAAGATTCTTCTGAACATGTTTCAAAACCTTTTCATTATTAATAATGATTTTTTCAGAAGATCCTTCATCAGCTTCTGAACTCACAACCAGTTCAAGAGCATTGTACAGCTTTCTTGCATCGCCACCTGAGACACGAATAATAGCCTCATGTTCTTCAATTTCTATTTCGTAAGCGGCAAGGTAACTATCCTTTTTTAATGCTTTATTCAATAGTTCAACCAATTCGTCTTCTGTAAGAGGATTCATTATATATACCTGACATCGCGAAAGGAGTGGGGATATAACCTCAAAAGAAGGATTTTCGGTGGTTGCCCCGATCAGTGTTATTATTCCCTGTTCAACAGCACTTAAGAGTGAATCCTGCTGTGATTTATTAAAACGGTGAATCTCATCAATGAATAAGATAGGATTTGGCTGGTTAAAGAATTGCTGTTTTTTTGCTTTTTCAATTGTCTCTCGTACATCCTTAACTCCAGAATGTACAGCACTTAGGTGAAAGAAAGGCCTTTTCAAAGTATTAGCTATTATCCCGGCAAGAGTGGTCTTGCCCACTCCGGGAGGGCCCCATAAAATGAATGATGGGATATTTCCCGATTCAATAACCTTTCTTAAAACTGCATTCTTGCCGACGAGATGCTCCTGCCCACAGAAATCTCCAAGTTCTTTTGGTCTCAGCCTTTCAGCAAGTGGTTGATTTGCCAGCATAGTTAATAGTTTGTGTAAAGGTAATGAAAATCTCCCCTTTATTTCTTCAGTGCATTGTAAAGAACCACAGCCGGATGTACCGCAACACGTCCGGTACCATCCTTAATATGATGTCTGCAACTTGTTCCGGGAGCAGTTATTATTGTACTTTCATCGCATTTCCTGATTTCCGGGAATAATACAAGTTCTCCTATTTTGTTGGATAAATCAAAATGTTCCTTTTCATAGCCAAATGATCCGGCCATTCCACAGCAACCTGATGGGATTTCCGTAACAGAAAAATTTACCGGTATCGAGAGCATTTCTATTGTACTTGCAGAGGAGGCAATTGCCTTCTGCTGGCAATGGGCATGCAATAGAATCCTGGTCTTCTCTTCCACGAATAAATTACGATCAATTCTTCCCGATCGGAATTCCCTTGCGATAAACTCATCAACCATAAAACTGTTGCTTGCAATCTTTTCTGCAGATCCCTTTAAATCAATTCCGGCTAACTCCGGATATTCGTCCCTGAAACCCAGAATTGCAGAAGGCTCAATGCCAACTAATGGGAGCTCATCGCTGATAATTCCTGATAAAGCCTGAATATTCTTTCTTATTGTCATCTGTGCTCTCCTTACCAAACCTTTGGAGATGTAAGTCCTTGCACTTACTTTATGTTTAACTACGACCACTTTATAACTTAATGAGGTTAATAGCCTTATTACAGCTATGCCAATTTCTGTATCGTTGTAATTGGTGAATTCATCAACAAAGAGGCATACCGAGCTTTTTGGATTCTCAGGATTAATCTCTGCAAGGTTTTTCCTGATCCATTTTTTCAGAGTAGTCCTATATATTAATGGTATGGATCTTTGTGAAGCAAACCCGGTTGCTTTTTTCAGAATACCGGCTGTAATCTTGTTCTTCAGAAAAAAATTATAAACTGAAGGTGCGACTGAACCTATATAATTAATAGCTGATATATAGGCAATTAATCTTGTTCTCAATGGTATTCCATGCTTATCGTGCCAATGCTGAAGAAATTCCGATTTGATCTTAGCTATATCGACACCGGAAGGACATTCCGATTTGCATCCTTTACATGCCAGACACAGATCAAGGACCTCATAAATCTCCCTGTGATTCCAGGGATCATCATCTTTGCTTAGAAATTCACGTATTATATTAGCTCTTGCCCTTGTACTTTTTTCTTCATCACCGGTTGCCATAAAACTCGGACACATGATGCCTCCGATAATGTTCGATTTGCGACAGTCTGCTGACCCATTGCATCTTTCTGCTGCTCTTATTATTCCATCACTTGATGAAAAATCATAAATTGTGTCAATCTCAAGTGTTGGTTTACCAGAGATGTACCTGAGACAGGTATTCATCGGCGGGGTATTGGTGATCTTTCCCGGGTTTAAAATATCTTCCGGATCCCAGATTTTTTTTACCTCCTTAAGAAGATTATAGTTATGCTCTCCTAGCATCAATGGGATGAATTCACCTCTTAACCTCCCATCACCATGTTCTCCGCTCAGCGAGCCTTTATATTTCTTTACAAGCTTTGCTGTCTCAAGGCCGATGGTTCTGAAAAGCCCTACATCCACCGGATCTTTGAGGTCAAGTATCGGCCTCAGGTGAAGCTCCCCTGTACCGATATGGGCATGAAATACCGCATCTTTGCCAAAACCAGCCAGCATCTTCTCGATCTCGTCAATGTATTCCGGTAACTGTTTAACATTTATTGCAGTATCTTCAATAAGCGTAACAGGTTTGGGATCTCCTTTCATGTTCGCAAGAACACCAAGACCAGCTTTCCGCAAATCCCATACTTTCGATATATCTTTTCCTTTTACAATAGGATAAGAGTATCCGTAACCTGCCGACTTTAAATCCTTGATCATATCAGCAGCCAGAGCGTCTATTTCTTCCGGATTGTCCCTGACAAATTCGACAATGAAGATTGCTCCCGGGCTTCCTTCAAGAAAAAAGCGGTTGTTTCTCTGACTTATATTATCTTCAGTAAGTTCAAGGATCCTGTTATCCATCATCTCAACAGCCGAAGGCTTATATTTTAATGCTATAAGATTTGCTCTGAATGCGTCATTTCTTTTCTTGAGGTGAATGCATACAAGTGCTTTATATACAGGAGGTAAAAGAACTACATTTAGTTTAATTTCAGTTGTAACAGCAAGGGTACCTTCAGAACCCGCAAGCAACTTACAGAAATTAAATTTTCTGTTCGATTTTTCATCAAAAATTTCACAATCCATAAGCAGGTCCAGGGCATACCCGGTGTTTCTCCTTGGTATTTCCGGATCGGGGTAACCCTTTCTGATACGCTCTTTGTTTAACTGATCATCAAGAATCTTTTTGATGTTTCTATAGATATCTCCCTCAAGGTTATTCAGATTGCATTTAGTGTTGAAAGTCTCCTTATCCACCAGACCAAAAACTGCCTCGCTGCCATCACTTAAAAGAGTTTTTAACTCTATTGTATGATCCCGTGTCGATCCATAAATGATAGAATGTAAGCCACATGCATTGTTGCCTACCATTCCTCCGATGTTGCACCTGTTCGAAGTTGACGTTTCGGGGCCAAAAAACAGACCTTTTTCTTTAAGTTTCAGATTCAGTTCATCAAGAACCACCCCGGGTTCGACCCTTACCCACATCTCCTCTCTGTTTATCTCAAGTATCTTATTCATATATCTCGAGATATCGACAATAATTCCTGAACTAACTACCTGGCCAGCAAGCGATGTGCCTCCTGCCCTGATCGTTACACTGGATTTTTCTTTCGCAGCAAATAATAAAATCTTCCTGATATCAGATACTCCCTTTGGCCAGGCAACAGCTACCGGTTCCTCTTTATAAACAGAAGCATCGGTGGAATAAATAGTCTTAGTGATTTTGTCGTGTTTGAGGTCGCCATCAAGGCTTTCACCAAGTGTATCTAGCCGGGAAATAAAAGTATCCATTCAACAGGGTAATTTAGAACCGCTAATTTAAGAAAATGATTTAATCATGGTTTAATCGATGAATTTTGCAAATGAAGTAAAATTATTGTTTTCAAAGATGGAGGAATTCACCAATTTTTATTAATATCTCTGTTGCCTTCCCTTTCAAAAAAATATCGGTGACCGTATTGGTTAATTGAGATTGTTTGATGTTGATTTCAATGATTTTAGCCCCATTTTTTTTTGCAACCACCGGAATATCTGCTGCAGGTAGCACTTCGGCTTCGGTGCCAATGATTAACATCACATCGGCTTTTTTTGCTTCTGCAAACGACCTTGTTTTTGCAAAATGTGGAATTGGTTCGTTAAAGAAAACAATATCGGGCTTTAAAATTCCCTTACAAATATAACAGGTAGGAGGAAGAAAATCGAGATTGGCAAAACTAACATCATATTCTGTATTACATTCGGTGCAAACCAATTGTTTATAATTTCCATGCAATTCGTAAACGCACTTACTACCGGCTTTTTGATGCAAATGGTCGATATTTTGTGTAATTATGGATTCGACAAAACTTCGCTGCTCCATTTTTGCCAGGATCTCATGGGCGATATTGGGTTGCGCGGTTCCCAGGTTGTCATAAAATATTTCCTTTATTTTTATCCACGACTGTAATGGTTTTTTATGAAAAAAATCTATTTCGAGAAAAATAGGATGGTGTGTATTCCACAGGCCATTATCTCCTCTAAATGGAGGAATTCCACTATCAACTGAAATGCCAGCCCCGGTAAAGGCAACCACATACCTGGCATTTCGGATCAGTTCTGCTGCTTTTTCAATTTCATTTAAATCCATTTAATTATCATAAAACTTCCCGATAGAAAAATAAATTACTGCCGGGAAGAGTTTTAGTGGGTTTATTCAGCTATTATAAAGTTATGCCGTAATAAAAATTATGTTGTTTCTTCAGACAGAAATTTATGAACGGAAACAGTGGTATCTTCATTAAAATTGATTTTGAAATTTAATTTTCTGAAGACTGTAATCATTGATTTGTTATCTTTGGTGGTTTCTGCGACTAAGCGTTTAATACCCTTATTTTTGGCAATATTCATACAATACCGGGTTATGGTATATCCCAGTCCTTTTTTTTGCCATATATCGGTTATTAAAATAGCATATTCCATGATTTCAACATCGGGGTCGGCAATTAATCTGCCCACACCAATTATTTTTTTCTTTCCTTCCTCTTCAATTTCGGCAACAATTGCAATTTCCCTATCGTAGTCGATAAAGCAAAATTGCGAAGCTACATCGTGCGAATCGTAGTAAAAATCGTACCTGAACCGCGAATAAATTGATTCTTTGGAAGTACCTGCCAATAGTTCTAACCACATTGGCTCATCTTCGGGCTTAATAGGCCTTAGTAGAACATTTGTCCCGTCGTTAAGGTTCGTACATGTTATTAAACTTTCGGGGTATGGCCTTAAAATGAGGTGTGAATAATCTTTCACAGGTTTGGCAAGGTGCTCCTGATCAACAACTATCCGGGCATCAAGGGCAATAACATCGTCGGGGGTAACCAAAATGGGATTAATATCCAATTCTTCAATTTCGGGGTAATCTGCTGCAAGGTATGACAGACGGATTATTACTTCAATAAGCTTGTCAACATTCTTAGGTTTACTGCCGCGGTACCCGGTAAGCAGAGGATAAATCTGAAGCGATTGCAGCATTTGCCTTGCAAGTTGTTCGTTTAAAGGAGGAAATTCCAGACGTTTGTCTTTAAAAAGTTCAGCTGTGGTTCCTCCCATTCCTACTAACATTACTGTACCAAAGATTGGATCTTTTTTAATCCCCAGTATCAATTCAACAGCATCTTTTGATGATACCATTTCTTGAACGGTTACGCCCTCAATTTTTGCGTCAGGCATTTTTTCGGATACGGTTTTAATCATATTCCGGTAAGTTGCCCGGACCATTTCTTCATTTCTGATATTCAAAGCTACACCACCAACGTCAGATTTGTGTGTAATATCGGGTGAGTAAATTTTTATAACTACAGGATAGCCTCTGTTTTCAGCTATTTTTACGGCCTGATCTTCATTATATGCTGCTTCCGGGTGTGTGGTTGTTATGCCATAATCGTTGATAAGAAGTTTTGAGTCGTCTTCGTTAAGAATTTTTGCTTTGGGGAATATACTTGTCAGGTATTTTTTACGAAGTTCATTTCTGTCGTAACTGAAAGAAACCGGAACTTCTTTTGGCGTTTCATATAAAAGCTCGAGGTTCTTGGAATAGTGCGCGAGTGTCATAAATGCCTGAATAGCCTGTTCGGGCGTACCGTAGGCGGCAATACCGGCTTTATTGAATACGGCTATTCCTTTTTTCATGCTTCCCCCTCCAAGCCATGCAGCCATAATTGTTTTAGAAGTTTTACCGGCAATTTCGACAATAGCTTCTGCAGTTTCTGTCGGGGCAGTCATTGCCTGAGGTGTCAAAAGTACTAAAACAGCGTCAACATTTTCGTCCTCTAATATTATTTCAGTTGATTTTGCAAATCGTTCGGGAGTAGCATCCCCAAGAACATCAACCGGATTACCATGCGACCAGAACGGAGGGAGTAAATCATCCAGTTTTTTCATGGTTTCGTCGCTCAGTTTTACAAGTTTCCCTCCCCAGAAAATCAATGAGTCGGTAGCCATGACTCCGGGGCCGCCGGCATTTGTTACAATAGCCAGGTTGGAGCCTTTTGGCGCCCTTTTCCGTCCGATAAGGTCGGTAAAATCAAAAATATCACCGAAGCTATAAACCCTGGCTATTCCAGCCCTTCTGAAAACGGCATCGTAAATGGAATCTTCCGAAGCCAATGCGCCTGTATGCGAAGCAGCGGCAGCAGCAGATTCGGGGAAACGCCCCGATTTATATACAATGATAGGTTTTTTTCGGGCAAAAGCACGTGCTGCAGACATAAAAGCACGGGCATTGGTAAGCGATTCGACATATAACACAATCGATTTGGTGGTAGGGTCCTGGCCAAAATAATCAATAAGGTCGCCAAAATTAACGTCCATGGAATTACCAATGGAAACAAAATAGGAGAACCCGATATTGGCTTCGTATGCCCAGTCGAGCACAGAGGTACATAAAGCGCCGGATTGTGAAATAAAAGCAACATGCCCTTTTTTTGGCATGCCATCGGCAAAACTAACATTCATATTCAGGCCGGGTACTAAAATACCAAGACAATTTGGCCCGATTATCCGCATATCGGGGAATTTTGCTTTTTCTGCTTTAACTTGTTCTTCGAGTTTTTTTCCTTCCTCACCCGATTCTTTAAATCCGGCAGACATAATAATTACCCCGTTTATTCCGGCTTCTCCGCATTCCCTGATCAGTTGTGGTACAGATTTGGCCCCGGTCATGATCACCGCAAGATCGGGGGTTTTAGGAAGGCTTTTAACATCGGGAAAGCATGGGATTCCCATTACTGCTTCCCGTTTTGGGTTAACAGGATAAACAACTCCGTTAAACCCACCGCCAACCAGATTTTTTAGGGTAATACCGCCTACACTTTTCGGATCGCTGGATACTCCAATTAAAGCGATTCTTTTTGGCCTGAAGATACTATCCAGTTTTTTTATAGGCATAATCTTAACTTTTTTTCGCAGGTTTCACCAGTATGGTTAATACGGTTCCCAATAAAACAGCTATTCCTGAAATGGTAAATGCCAACGGAAAATTACCGAGGTCACCCATCTTGCCTCCGAGAATCGGTCCTAAGATGCCACCAACCCCGTAGGCCAAAAATACAAAAGGATAATTCTGGCCAACGTTTTTAGCCCCAAAAGTATCGGCAGTGATGGTCGGGAAAAGTGCAAAGTTACCACCAAAGTTAAAACCAATAAGGGTAGCGCCAAGGTAAAGCAACAACTCGTTTCCGGCCATATACGTAAAAAGTATGACGATGGTTCCCTGAGTGGCAGTCATAATGATGATGGAAGTTTTACGGCCTAACTTGTCGCTTAACAATCCCCATATAATTCTGCCTAAGCCGTTTGCCAGCGAGAAAAAAACTGCCATGGCTGTTCCTGCAATGGCGCTGGCTTGTGCTACAGACATCCCGGCATTTTGCAAAGTTTCCATCGGGTACAACTTCATTAAACCAATTGACATAAGCCCTGCACCTGCACTGAATACAAATGTGAGGAATATCAGGTAAAACTGAACTTTACCAAGCATATCGCTGCTGGTGAATTCGCGATCGTCTGCATTTTTTGTTGTGGAAGCCTGTTTTGCTTCAAATCCTTCAGGTTTCCAGCCGGCAGGCGGAAATTTCATCCACAAACCGCCAATAATGACCATTATGGCAAATGCAATACCATAAATGCTAAAGGTGGAAGCCAAACCCATATTTGCAATCAGGTTGCCCCATTCTCCTGCAAGCTTTACCCATAGCATAGCTCCAAATCCAAAGCCGGCAACAGCAAGGCCTGTTATCATCCCTTTTTTATCCGGAAACCAACGCATCCCGACAGCTATCGGGACTACATAAGCAAACCCGATTCCGGCGCCACCAATTAAACCAATAAGGATGCATAATACCCAAAAATTAGTTCCACCTAACAACCCGGCCAACAAATAACCCAATCCAAGGACAATTCCGCCTATCCATGAAAGTCTTTGTGGTCCCCAGGTATTAAGTTTTTTGCCTGCATAAACCATAACAATTGCAAATGAAGCTAAACCAATGGCAAAAACATATTGGGTATTTGCTTTTGACCACCCTTCAGCTACTAAGGAAGGTGTAAATACCGACCATGCGTAAATTGCACCAAGGGCAAGCTGGATAAGGATTGCTCCTACAACTACCATCCCTCTTTTCATTATTTTATTATTTTCCATGTTTCCTGTATTAAGAAATCAGCGTTAAAGAAAACAGAAGCCGGAAGTTTAATGTTTTATCATTTTATTCCGACTTCTGATTTTCGTTCGTTTCAATTTATTTTAACGTATTACTTTGACTTTGGCGCCGTTAATAATTTCTTCCACAACGCCTGGGTCAAGTAGTGTTGAGATATCACCCAAATTAGTTGCATCACCTTCGCCAATCTTCCGTAGGATCCTGCGCATGATCTTACCGGAACGGGTTTTGGGCAATCCGCTCACAATTTGGATCTGGTCGGGCCTGGCAATAGGACCGATGTACTTATTTACCGTTTCCCTGATCTCATTTTCGATAGTCCCCATTTCTTCATCAGAAAGCTCATCGCAGTGTACATATGCATAAATCCCTGATCCTTTAATTGGATGCGGATATCCTACAACAGCTGATTCATGAACCTTTGGATGTTGATTTATGGCATCTTCCACTTCTGCGGTACCAATCCTGTGACCTGAAACATTGATTACATCATCGATACGGCCACTGATCCGGTAATACCCTTCTTCATCACGTTTTGCACCGTCGCCGGTGAGGTATAATCCCTTGAAAGCCGAAAAATATATTTCGTAGCATCCTTTATGGTCTCTATAATTAGTCCTGATCATTCCGGGCCATGGAAATTTAATACATAAAATACCTTCCACACTATTCCCTTTTAATTCATTTCCTTCGGGATTAACTAAAACAGGCTGGACTCCTGGAAAGGGCAATGTTGCTAACGAAGGTTTTGTGGGAGTTAAACCTGCCAGAGGAGTGATCATAATTCCCCCTGTTTCAGTTTGCCACCATGTATCAACAATCGGGCAACGGCCTTTGCCGACTAAATCGTGATACCATCTCCAGGCATCTTCATTAATTGGTTCTCCAACCGTACCCAGAACCTTTAATGAGTTCAGGTCGTGTTTTTTTACCCATTCGTCTCCAAGTGCAATTAATGCCCTGATAGCAGTGGGAGCAGTATAAAACTGATTAATTTTGTATTTGTCAATAATATCCCAAAACCGTCCTGCATCGGGCCAGGTAGGAACCCCTTCGAACATGACGGAAGTACCACCTGTTAATAATGGCCCGTAAACAATGTATGAATGGCCGGTAACCCATCCAATATCTGCGGTACACCAAAAAACATCGCCGTCGCTATATTGGAAAACGTTCTTGAACGTATATTCGGCAAAAACCATATAACCCGCTATGGTATGAACCACGCCTTTTGGTTTTCCGGTAGAACCGGAAGTATAAAGGATAAAAAGGGTATCTTCCGAATCCATAACTTCGGCTGTGTTATCGGAGTTCACGCCTTTTATCAGGTCGTGCCACCAAATATCGCGGCCATTAACGAATTTAATATTTCCTCCGGTACGTTTGAGGACAATGGCGTTTTTAACGGTGGGGCATTTTACCAGTGCCTCATCAACAATGGCTTTAAGAGGAATGCTCTTGTTTCCGCGATAGCCACCATCCGATGTGATTACCACATTTGATTCGGCATCAATGATCCTGTCGGCCAATGAAGTTGCAGAGAATCCTGCAAACACTATGGAGTGTATGGCGCCTATTCTTGCACAGGCAAGCATGGCTATTACTAACTCCGGTACCATAGGCAGATAAATAGCTACCCTGTCGCCTTTTTTTACACCAATTTTTTGTAATCCATTGGCAAACTGTTTTACTTTATCAAATAACTCACCGTAGGTCAGTTTGACCTCTTTTTCTTTCGGGTCGTTTGGTTCCCAGATAATAGCAATCTGGTCCTTACACATGAACATATTCCGCTCGAAAATATTTTCGGTTATGTTCAGCTTTCCATTTACGAACCATTTTACGTCAGGAGCATTTTTTCCTTCAAATTTCCAGTCTAAAACATTATCCCATTTTTTCCGCCAGAAATGGCTTTCAGCTATATTTGCCCAAAATCCTTCCGGATCGGCAACGCTCTCTTTATACTTTTGAAAGTACTCTGCTAAACTTGTGATCTTATTTGTCATAACTCTGAATTTATTTTTATTATTTAGTTAAACTTAAAATTCGCATTTTAAAAGAAATAATATACACCTATCAGGAACCTGAAATTTCCTGTCTCTTTTGAACGGGTAACTGCTCTTTTATTGTTCACATTTAAAAGCCCTGTTTGCTCATTGGTAGTTGCAAACGCCGCAACAGTATATTCTATTTCGGGCGCTACCCTGAATTTTCCGGAGTTATAAATAACCCGTGGTGAAATCCGGTATATGTAGTCTATATCATCACCCCTGGCATAAACCTTGCCGGCAGTACTGATTGAATCGCTTGCCCCATGATTTTTTGTATATCCGCCAAAAAACCCGAATTGTAAGGTTTTACCGTTTGTATGAACATCGGTCCAGAGGGACATCGTGTTTATTGGCGTATAAGTGATGTTTGTTAACTTCGCATTTTCGTAAACAAACTCTTTTTCGGCATAGCCACCCAGATTGGTCATGCTGTACATCATTTGCCCGCGATATCCGTAAGTACTAATGGTTACCGGTTCTAAGGTGAGTTGAGCGTAGGTAAAAACACTTACGCCCGATACCCTTTCATTGGTTTTTACTTTAGAATTTGTAGTAGAATTTACCGTTTCAACATACAATCTGGGCATAATAGACTTGTAATTGCAACCACCCCCAAATAGAAAATCATCCGATTTATATTCGATCCTAAAGTTTAATTCGGGTAAGGCAGAATTTATCAGGTATTTCGGGCTTGCCCCACTGGGGCCTGTGCTGGTAAAATCGATTTGTTCTAACAGGGTACCTATCAAATTGATATTACCAAGTTTTTTGGTTAGTCGTATTTGAGGGTTTCTGGCAAAAGGTTGAAATGGGGCGCCGGTATTGAAAGAAACCGTTCCGGGGAAACTGGAAGTAATAAACATGGGGTGCCAAAACTGGCCAACCATCAGCTCCGATGTTTCCCATGTTAATTTAACCATAGCATGGCGGAGCCTGAACCCATTTATATCCGAATTGATATTTCCATAAAATTCCCCTTCGATTAATCCGGAAGTTTTCGCTCCAAAGGCATCGGGGCCTTTAATAAGCGCGGTTAACCTCGTATCAATCGACATCAGATTGAACTTTGGGCTCGCATTGATATCCTTACCATTGTTATCCAATAATTTACTTTTTGGGTAAAGTAAGAAATGTCCTTCACGGAGGTCTTCTGTTTGCCTCGAATCAAAGAAAATATCGGTCCTCACCGAACCATTTAATTCAACCCCGAGTTTCTTTTCTTCCTGCGCTGATCCAAGTAAAGGAATTTGAATAAGAAATACGAATAAATATTTTTTCAATATAAACCTAATTTACGTGATGGGAAATATAATGATTTAAATTTAAGGGCACATTAAAAAATACTTTTTTTGATGCCAATTTTGATGCAAAAATATAAGATTGTTTTCTAAAAACCTAATTTTACCATCCCTTAATTTTTAATTAGTTAATCATCTGATACTTACATAAGTACATCTTTTATATCTGGACATACCTATCCCATGGCAACCACTATTTTTAATTGAGTACTACGAAAGATATTATAAGAGTAGAACACTTGTTCGATCCTTACACGCATGCTCGATTTCTCTTTATTTCGGGCTTTTTGCGTTTGGGTTAAGGGCTTGTTTCGGTATCCTTTCACATGTACTTTGCTTATTACTTCTTTTTTTTGCATATTTTATCCTGCTCTTCACCTATATAGGCGCTGTAAGCATAAAGTGGCAGACCCTTATCTTTCTCCGTTAGCAATTTATGGCTTAGATCTTAATTACAAACTCTATTATTATTTCAAGTATTTTGAAGAAACAAATAAAGTAAAGCTCTATCCAATCCAACCGGAAGGTAGTTTTATTAAATGGTTCATTATATTAAGATCAGCTGTTTATTGAGGTTTTATATAATAATAATCTGTTATTAAATTTTTTTTTTTATTTTTGCAGCTGCTGTGAAACAATTATAAAAGTATGTTCTTTCGTAAATTTTACTTAAACCGCCCAGATGGCGAGGTTTCTGGAGCAGATCATGCCACAGGGGACGTTTTACGACCTGCTTTCCATTATGTAAAAACAGCACCTGGGATTTCGATAGTTTCCGGAGAATTTATTATGATCCTTCCCGATAAAAATTTTGGCGAAAACGGTGTCATAATATTTGCTGATGATGCTGTCCATCCAAATCCAAACGAAAAAGAACTTGCTGAAATAACTATTGCAACTGCGCACACTGCAAAGGCAATTGGAGGATTTGAACCAAGACTTGCTATGCTTAGCTTTTCAACAAAAGGAAGCACTAAACATGAATTGGTTGATAAAGTGGTCAAGGCTACAAGAATTGCAAAAGAGATGGCTCCGGATCTTTATATAAATGGCGAACTTCAAATGGATACCGCTCTTACAGAGGCAATTAGTAGAAGCAAGGCTCCATGCAGTCTTATTGCTGGCAAAGCCAATGTCCTTATCTTCCGATATGAGAGAAATTGAATCAGCTGCCGCAGAGGGAAATGAACGTGCTGCTTTGTCAGTGAAAATGTTTAATTATCGTGTAAAAAAATATATCGGAGCATATGCTGCAGCAATGGGAGGTGTTGATATTGTGGTCTTTACTGGTGGAATAGGTGAGAACGGTTGGGAAACCAGAGAAAATATTTGCTCCGGCCTTGAGTTCCTTGGCATTGAGTTTGACAAAAACAAAAATACAGGAGTTCGCGGCAAGGAAACTACCATCAGTAAGGAAGGATCACCAGTGACCGTAATTATTGTCCCGACAAATGAAGAATTTGTTATTGCATCAGATACCCGCGATATCGTAGAGCATCAAACAGTTTAAAAACTTACAATAAAATTTTAATTCAATGGTGTTAAAGAACCTAAATGACCTGAAACGTATCGTTGAAGGTGGACCCAGAAAAAAGCTCGTTCTGGCAGCCGCACAGGATCAACTTTCATTGGGCGCAGTTGTCAGAGCATGGAAAGACAATATTATTGAACCAATTCTTATTGGTGATAAAGAGGGTATACAGAATATTTGTGTATCAAATAATTACGATATTACCGGTCTCAGGATAATTCACGAACCCGACACGGAAATGTCAGTCGAAATGGCCATTAAGATGGTAAGCAGTAAACAGGCTGATATTTTGATGAAGGGAAAGGTTGGTAGCTCAACTCTGCTTAAATGCGTGCTTAATAAGGAATGGGGATTGAGAACAGGTAATTTGCTCTCCCATTTTGCTCTTTTCGAAGTTGAAACATATCATAAAGTGATCGCTGTTACCGACGTGGCTATGAATATTGCTCCAAACTTGCAGGATAAGATAGCCATTGTCAACAATTCCGTAGCATGCCTGAATAAGCTTGGGTATACTATGCCTAAAGTTGCAGTTCTGGGTGCTGTCGAAATGGTCAATGAGAATATGGAAGCTACCCTCCATGCCGCCCTGCTATCAAAGATGAATCAACGCGACCAGATCAAAAATTGTATAATAGATGGCCCTCTCGCATTCGATAATGCCGTCAGCCTGGAAAGTGCACAGCAAAAAGGAATCAGAAGCGAGGTTGCCGGGGATACTGATCTTTTATTGATGCCCGACATTGAAGTAGGTAATGTTTTATATAAATCACTTGTTTTCTTTGCAAAAGCTAAAGTTGCTTCAATAATCCTTGGCGCCCTGGTTCCAATTGTCCTGACATCAAGATCCGATTCAGAACAGGCAAAATTCGATAGCATACTCCTGTCTGCAGCAGCATGCAAATAATAAGATCATGATCAGATCCCTTGAACAGATGGAGGAAAAGGTGCTGGCGCTTAAAAAGAAGCACCGGATTGCTGTTGCATGGGCACAGGACACTAACACTATCGGAGCTATTCATAAGGCTGTTATTAAAGGATTTGTTGAAGCTGTAATGATTGGAAAATCAGCCGAAATCATTAAAACCTGCAAAGCTGAAGGGATTGATGAAAAACTTTTCACCATCATTGACGCAGATAATGAAAACAAAGCCTCTCTGGAAGCTGTCAGGTTAGCAAAAATTGGTGATGCCGATATCGTTATGAAAGGGCTTATCGGAACTGATAAGTTTCTCAAGGCTGTAATGGATAAGGAAAACGGATTGATGCTCCCAAATGCTGTGCTGAGCTATGTGGGTGCAATGGAAATACCAGCCTATCATAAACTACTGTTTATTACTGATCCGGCTGTAATTCCATTTCCTGACCTTGATCAGAAAATTGCAATGGCCGGATATGCAATTGAAATGGCACGCAAATTTGGAGTTTTAAAACCTAAAATTGTACTCGTTGGCGCTTCTGAAAAAATGAACAGGCATTTCGAAAATTCCGTTGATTATGCAATTATGTGCAAGATGGCGGATCGCGGTCAGATAAAAAATTGCGTTATGGATGGACCACTTGACCTCTTCCTGGCCTGCGATAAAAAAAGTATTGAAATAAAAGGATTAAAAACACCCATTAACGGTGATGCAGATATCTTGCTCTTCCCCTCTCTGGAATCCTGTAATCCATTTTACAAAGGACTTATGCTTTTTGCAAATGGAGAAATGGCCGGATTGATCAGGGGAACAGAAAAACCTGTTATTGTAATGTCAAGAAGTGAAAGTGAGAAATCAAAGTATTTCGGCATTGCACTATCATGTCTGATGGCATAATTTTATTCATGTCAGAAAAATACAACTTGCAATACCATATTATCTTATGGCAAAACGACTAATTCTGGTAATCAATCCAGGATCAACATCCACTAAATTTTCTCTTTACGAAGAAGAAAAATTGATTTTTGAAAAATCACTGAGCCATTTACCTGAAGATCTTTCCGGATTTGATAAAATAACAGATCAGTTTCATTTCAGGAAAGACCTTATAATGAATGAGCTGTCCGGAAGAAAAACAGATTTTGCTGGTATTGCTGCTGTTGTAGGCAGGGGCGGTTTAGTAAAACCCATAGAATCAGGCATATACAAGGTTAATCAAAATATGAAGGATGATTTAAAAGCCGGGCTTTCAGGTCAGCATGCCAGTAACCTGGGTGGACTTATTGCAGATGATATTGCTTCTTCTTTACCTGAAGCAACTGCATATATTGTTGATCCTGTTGTTGTGGATGAACTTCAATCTATTGCCAGAATATCAGGGCACCCCGAGATTGAAAGGAAATCTATTTTTCATGCCCTTAATCAGAAAGCTGTTGCACGGGTTTATGCCGCCTCAATTGACAGGAAATATGAAGATTTAAGCCTTATTGTTGCCCATATGGGTGGTGGCGTGAGTGTCGGAGCACATAAAAAAGGAAGAGTGATTGATGTGAATAATGCCCTGAATGGCGACGGTCCTTTTTCTCCTGAACGTTCCGGTAGCTTGCCATCCGGTCAGTTGGTTGATCTTTGCTTCAGTGGAAAATTCTCACATTCTGAACTTAAGTCTATGATTACCGGAAAAGGAGGCATGGTTGCATACCTTGGTACTAATAGCTTTAAGGAGGTTTGTAAAATGGCAGAAAACGGAGACCAGAAAGCTCTGCTGATCAGAAATGCCGCTTCCTACCAGATTGGAAAAGAGATAGGAGCAATGGCCGCTGTTTTAAATGGACATGTGGATGCAATAATCCTGACCGGCGGGATGGCATATCAGGAGGCAAATATCAAGAGCATCAGATCGATGGTTGATTTTATTGCAGATGTTGTTGTCTATCCGGGTGAAGATGAGATGAAAGCACTGGCTTTTAATGGCTTACTTGCCCTGGATGGGAAAATAGAGATAAAAACCTACTACTGACAACTTGATTTTACCCCCCATCCCCCAATGGGGGGCTTAAAAGCTTTTTTTTATTCTTAGCCCCCCATTTGGGGGGTTGGGGGGTATTCTTAAGGATTATTAACAGCCACAGGTATTATTTTCCCGTTAATAAATTTATGCCCTTTTAGAGCAAAATCGGAAATAAATTCAGCCATATTTTTTGCATCAACAGGAGCTTTGTAGCCAGGAAAAGCTTCCTCAAGCATCTCTGTCTGTACAGCGCCCAGAGCCAGACAGTTTACACTGATACCTGATTCTATGAATTCCGCAGCCATACACTCTGAAAGACAAGCTAGTGCGGCTTTTGATGCACTGTAATATGAAAGTCCTTTATACTTTGCACTACCCTGAAAACCTCCCATACTGGAAATATTTACAATATGAGATCCTTTTGACATTAAAGGTTTAACTATCCGTATAACTGAAGCAGGTCCAAAAAAGTTTGTTTCCATCATCAACCTCGCTTCATTGTTTTCAATATCCATAAATTCTTTCGCAAACAGCAGGCCTGCCATATTTATAAGAATGTCAACTCTCTTAAAATGGCTGTAAGCAGCGTCTCTGAACGATTCGATCTGTGTATCAAAAACTGAAAGGTCTAAAGGCAGAGTATGGACATTCTTAAACCGGGTTGAAAGACTTTTCAGAGCCTTTTCATCCCTCCCGGTCGCAAGAATCTGGTTTCTATTATCTTGCGCAAGATAAAGAACAACCTCTTTTCCAACGCCACGGGTTCCACCATTAACTATAATATTCATTTTTTATTTTTTGGTTATATAAAGAAGTGCGATTTTTTCGTTTATTTGTATTGTTCACTTGTAAAGTTACAAATTTGTAAATATGATCTTCAACTATACCTGTACTTTTATCAGACGTCATAAACGGAATGCGATTTTTATTTTTCTGCTTTTATTTGCATCAGTTTCAATAATTTCGGGTCAGAAAAGCAGGGAAGAACCGCCTCCTTTCAGGGATAGATTATTCTTTGGCGGAAATTTTGGATTGCAGTTCGGAACTATAACCAATATACAGGTCTCTCCGGTTGTTGGATTATGGATATTGCCCCGCTTGGCTGTTGCAGTTGGACCTGACTATAGATTTTATAAATACCGGAATGACCGGACTAATATTTACGGCGGAAAAGGATACCTGCAATTTGTTATTATTAAGGACATTAATTCAGTAATTCCTGTTGGAGTCAATACCGGAATATTTTTTCATATAGAAGATGAGTTGTTAAGTCTCGAGTCTTCCTACTGGAAAAACCCTCCCATAACCTCTGATCGGTTTTATATTAACACCATTCTTGCAGGTGGTGGGATCAGTCAGCAGATAGGTAGGCGATCTTCACTGAATATCATGGTTTTATGGGCTTTAAATGATTCAGAATATGATGTTTACAGTAATCCGGAAATAAGAGTCAGTTTTAATTTTTAACTGTTTCCAACCAGTTGTTCAAATTGTCCGGATCTTTTTTGGGTTATCCTGAAAATTATTTTATGATTTGTCGGCTGGCAATTTAAATTATATTTGCGCCGGTTTTAAGAACGAAAATTAAATTGAGATGCAAATTGAAAATAATAAAATGGTTTCTCTGATTTATGAATTAAGGGAAAGTGATTCAGAAGGGAGAATTATGGAAGCTCTTGATGAGAACAGGCCTCTTACATTTATCTTTGGCTCCGGCAGATTGCTTCCGGTTTTTGAATCAAACATCAATTCCTTGAATAAGGGAGATCTTTTCAGGTTTACTCTGAATTCTGAAATGGCTTATGGCGAAAAAAGAGAAGAGATGATAGTCAACGTTCCGATTGCTGTTTTTGAAACAGATGGAAAAATCAACGAAGACATTTGCCGGGTGGGGGACGAAGTACCGATGATGGATACAGAGGGTAATCCTTTGAATGGAATAATAAATGAAATTACAGATACCTACGTCAGAATGGATTTCAACCACCCGATGGCTGACCTTGATCTCTTCTTTTC
>JAUYBT010000220.1 GCA_030692905.1 Bacteroidales bacterium | reverse complement strand
TCAGTGCCCGGATCTCCGTAACCTTTTGATTTCATGTCGAATGTGCGTAGAAGACTGATGATCTGTACAGTCTTTGATACATTGTATTTCATTGCTGAAGTCTCATAATCCTTTACAAAAAAAGGATTAACCTTCAGAACTGCAGCAACATTGTTTTTTGACTTGTCAGTAAGGTAATGGTATGTGAGAAGCTTGCTGAAGAATCCGAATAGTGATGCAATTGAAAGGGTAATCGGGTTGTCTTTGGGACTATTGACGAAATATTGAACTATCATATTGGCTTTCAGTATATTCTTTTCCCCGATTGCCTTCTGCAGCTCAAAATTATTATAGTCCTTACTTATCCCGATATTCTTTTCGATTAACGATGTCGTAATCACAGGTTTACCAGCCGGAAGCGTGATGATGAGCTTATCGAGCTCATTAACAATCTTATGAAGATCTGTTCCAAGATATTCAGTCAGCATTGCGCTTGCACTGGGATCTGTTTTAATTCCTTTTGTCATAAGGTGTCTCTCAATCCATGCCGGAATCAGATAATCGCGTATTCTTGTTGATTCAAAATAAACAGCATGGCTCTCGAGAGCTTTGTAAAACTTTGTTCTCTTATCGATGGTTTTATACTTATAACTGAATACCAGGATAGTTGATAAAAGAGGCTTCTCAAGATATATAGCAAGATCCTCAATTTTTTTTAATGACTGTGCTTCTTTGACAATAACCACCTGGTGACTTGCCATCATCGGAAACCGGCGTGCAGTGTCGATTATTGCAGCAATATTGGTATCGTCTCCATAAACAATGATCTGGTTAAAAGCCTTCTCAGCTTCGGGCAGTACCTTATCTTCTATATAATCAGTAATGAGATCAATATAGTATGGCTCTTCGCCTGCAAGAAAGTAAACAGGCTTAAATATCCGGTTCTTCAGATCGGAAATTATCTCCTCATAGGTGACTGCCATTATCAGAATTTTAGATGTTTAACAGAAACACCGTTATCTATTATTTCCCTGAGCGAGTCAATCCCAATTTTAAGGTGCATTTCAACATAATTATTTGTGACTTTAATATCGCTGGTTTCCGTTTTAATGCCGGTTGAAATCATCGGCTGGTCGGAGACAAGAAGAAGAGCCCCGGTAGGTATCTCATTGGCAAAACCGACAGTAAAAATAGTCGCAGTCTCCATATCTATTGCCATTGCACGGGTCTTGACAAGGTATTTTTTAAATCTGTCGTCATATTCCCAAACCCTTCTGTTTGTTGTATATACCGTACCTGTCCAGTATTCCCTGTTAAACCTTATTATGGTAGCAGAGATGGCGCTCTGCAATTTAAATGCAGGAAGAGCAGGAACCTCACTGGGAAGATAGTCATTCGATGTTCCATCGCTTCTTATAGCAGCGATTGGAAGTATAAGATCTCCAAGTGTGTTCTTCTTCTTCAGTCCTCCGCATTTACCAAGGAACAAAACGGCATTCGGACTAACCGCACTCAGAAGATCCATAATGGTTGCCGCATTGGGACTACCCATACCGAAATTTATAATGGTTATTCCGTCGGCTGTGGCACTTGGCATGTTTTTATCTTTCCCTTCAACCTGGACATTGTTCCACTTTGCAAAAAGTTCAACATAATACAGATAATTGGTCAGGAGAAAGTATTTTCCGAAGGTTCCAATAGCTTTTCCCGTATATCGTGGAAGCCAGTTATTAACAATTTCCTCTTTGGTTTTCATATCTTCATTTCAGTTAATAATTATCTCAATATATTTGTATAGGATTGAAGATTTAATCTAAACTAATGATTAGATCCTCAATCCAGCCATCAAAAATACAAAACTAAGTTGAAACAGTTAAATCTGCCTCAATATTCATTCAAAATAACCGGGAAAGAGGGAAATGAAATGATCCTCGATCCGGTCAGGAGAAAATATATAAAGCTCACTCCCGAGGAGTGGGTCAGGCAGAATTTCGTTCAGTATCTCGTCAATGAGGGAAAATATCCTGCCGGTCTTCTTGGAATTGAAGTTTTGTTCAGATTCAATAAATTGAAAAGAAGGGTCGATATACTGGTGCACAACAGATCCGGTGAACCGGTTATGATAGTGGAATGTAAATCGCCTGTTGTGAAAATTGACGATAAAGTATTTGATCAGATTGTCTGTTATAACATGGGGCTCAAAGTGCCGTATATCGTTGTCACTAATGGCCTTGATCACTATGCTTGTAAAATTAATCACGAGGAAAGCAAATATGATTTTTTACTTGTGATCCCACTCTACGAAGATCTTTTGTTATGATTAGTGTAACCTGTGCTATTATAAGGAGTGAAGAAAATGAGGTCTTGGTTGTCCAGAGGGGAGAGACAACCGATCATCCTTTGAAATGGGAATTTCCGGGAGGGAAGCTTTTGCATGGAGAGACGGAAGAGGAGTGCATTATCCGCGAGGTGGAGGAAGAATTATCGATGGAGATTGTAATTTGCGGACAGCTGCCTGAAGTTGAATACGACTATGGACAAAAGCAGATTAAGCTTATTCCGTTTATCTGCGATACTCTCGATGAATTGCCTTTTCTCTCAGAGCATTTGGCTTACAAATGGGTACCTGCAGCAGAATTATTATCGGCCGACTTTTCCGAGGCTGATGCATTTGTTGCAAAAAGCTATCTTGAAAGAATTAAAGCTAAAAAAATTCCTATAAACCCAAAACCCAATCAGATATAATTTTTAAAGCTTCAGGAGAAAAGGTTTCTTCTATTTCACCGTACTCTGCCGGTAGTCCTGTTTTACTATGCTGGAAAAGGTGATTAAGTTCTGGCAGTTTCATTGTCTTATATGAAGTGTTACCTCCCGACCACAGAGCTTTTTCAATTGCCGGAAGGTTTTCATCCGCAGCAACCTGAAGATCCTTTTCGCCATTTAGTGCAAGCACAGGACATTTTACCTTTTTCCAGAAAAGAGCCGGATCAGTCATAATAAAATACCTGAACCATGTAAGAGTAGACGGATTTAAACTTGCCTGGACTTGCCTCAATGACTGTTCAATCTCTTCCGGTGTGGCTTTCTTCTTTAATAATATTTGCTTATACAGAGCCGTCATTTTTTCTGATGCTTTTTTGTTATCTGACTCTTTTTTCAGGACGGCAAATAGCTTTTTATTAATTGAAACAGACTCTTTTATCTGCTTTTCATCAATACCAGAAGCACGACTGATATCAGCTGACTGGTGGTGAATTATCTGTTCGCCGGTGACGCCTGTTCCAGCAAGGGATACAATAAATGAGACATCTGGATTGGCAGACGCAACAATCGGGGCTATCAAACCGCCTTCGCTGTGACCGATGAGGCCAATGGTTTTAGGATCAATTTTTGCGTTTGTTTTCATGTAGTTGAGTGCTGCTTCTGCATCGGTGGCAAGGTCAGCGGATGTGGCTGCTGCATAGTTCCCCTGCGATTTTCCAACACCTCGGTCATCGTAACGGAGAACTGCTATCCCATTCCGGCTGAGATAATCAGCTATTACCATAAATAGTTTATGACCCATAAGTTCTTCATTCCTGTTCTGGGCTCCTGATCCTGTTATTAAAATAACAGCCGGGAAAGGACCTGTTCCGGCAGGAATTGTTAATGTTCCGGCAAGTTTAATATTGAACTTATCGTTCGCAAATGTCACATCTTCAGATGTATAAGGGAATGGTGGTTTTGGTTCCTGGGGTCTGTTCAGGGTGAAGGCAGTTTTTAGTTTTACAAGATTAAGAGCAGCTGATTTTCCGGCCTGCTTCCAGGTTCCTTCAATAAGAGTGTCGTTTTTTATGATCCCGTTATACTCGGCAAGCAGAGCGCCTGCAGAAATCTTTATAGTTTCTCCGGTAAAAGTTACAGGTCCAAGCTTAATATTCTTTGCTCCCTGATCAGGACTGTCAAATGTTGCAATAAGACTGTCTTTTTCAACTACCGACAGGTTAAAGACAACCCTCAACTCAATTGCACCAGCAGCAATCTTCCCGAGCCACGAACCGGTAATAGATCTCTTATCAATGTTCTGTGCTGATAATGATTGTGAGAGCAGTAAACTGTTCAACAAAATTACTAATGCTAATACTTTTTTCATCACGATTTTTTTACGAAAAAGTAAAGGTATGAATTTTCAGTCTTGATTAATCTTAAATTTTGTCAGGAAAATGTTTGGAAAAACCCCACCCCAAGCCTTCGCTTAAGCTACGGCCTATAAAACTTGCCCCTCCCAGGAGGGGATTTTAAAACCCCTAACCTACTTCAACTTTTCAACTTTTCAACTTTTCAACATTTCTTTTGTACTTTTGAAGATCATTTTTAATACCAACAAATGAGAATAGTAGATACAAAAGGGCAGCTTTGCCCGGCACCACTGATTGCAACAAAGAGGGCACTTAAAGAGACAGCGGTAGGGGAATCTTTCACTGTTTTAACTGATAATCAGACATCATTTAATAATTTAACCCGTTTCCTTAAAGATAATAATGCAGATTTTCAGGTTAGTGAGACAGCAGGAGTATGGACACTGACGATAACCAAAACTACCGGTGATGTTACTCTGGCTAAAGCAGAGGAGTACTGCAATTCATCAGTTTCACATTTCCAAAAGGGAAATTTTATAGTTGTTCTGGCATCTGATAAAATGGGTGAAGGTGATGATGAGCTTGGTCATCTGCTTATGACCAATTTCATAAAAGCTTTAAAAGATCTTGATATACTACCTCAGAAAATGATTTTCTACAACAACGGTGTAAAACTTGCTGCAAACGGTTCCCCAGTCATTGAACATCTGAAGGATCTGGAGAAAATGGGAGTTGAATTGCTGCTCTGCGCCACTTGTGTAAACCATTATTCAATTGAGTCAATTGTCGGGGCAGGTACCTTGAGCAACATGTATGCTATTGCAGAAGTCATGGCTTCAACCGGGAATATTGTCAGACCCTGAAAACTAAAATATCAGTATGAAAATTGACCTTCTTCAGATGGTTGAATATGGTGGTTGTTCGGCAAAAATATCACCGAAGCAACTTGAGGAGATACTTAAATATCTCCCTCTGCCCGCTGACCCGAATATCCTTGTTGATATTGACACTCATGACGATGCAGGTGTTTACAGAGTGAATGATGAACTTGCCCTTGTCCTGACCACCGACTTTTTCCCTCCTGTTTGCAGCGACCCTTATGAATTCGGGCAGATAGCTGCTGCCAATTCAATAAGTGATGTTTATGCAATGGGAGGAGACCCGGTACTTGCTCTCAACATAATAATGTTCCCGGCTGCAAAGCTCCCGATGGAGGCTTATGCAGAAATACTGAAAGGAGGATTCGACAAGGCAACTGAAGCAGGAGTGAGGATTATCGGCGGACATACCATTGATGATTTCCCTCCAAAATACGGACTGGCAGTTGTCGGGTATATTCATCCGCAAAAAATTATTACTAATGCCGGTGCTAAACCGGGAGATTCTCTGATTCTTACAAAGCCATTAGGGACAGGTATTATCATGGCTGGCCAGAGACTCGGAATGGCGATAGATGCTGATATTGCTGAGGCTAAAAAGCTAATGAAGCTCCTTAATAAAACAGGAGCAGATGTTATGAAAAAATATAATGTTAAGGGCGCCACGGATGTTACCGGGTTCGGACTTGCCGGTCATGCTCTTAAAATGGCAAAAGCAAGCAAGGTATCTTTAAGAATAAATATGAAGAAAGTCTCATTGATCGGTAATTCTTACATATTAATTGATGAAGGATGTATTCCTGGTGCTTCATTCCGTAACCTTGAATTTGCTGAAAAGGATATTTATTTTGCCGCCGATCTCGACTATAATCTGAAAATGATGGCTTTCGACGCCCAGACATCCGGAGGGCTACTTTTCTGCGCACCGCCTGATAAAGTGGATAAAATTATGGCAGATTTACAAGATGCCGGTCTTCTGAATGCAAAAGTAATTGGGTATGTAACAGAGTATGAGGAGAAATTAATATATTTAAGTAATTGAAAACTCAGTATTAAAAAGATGGATGAAAATAAATTTATCGGATCCGGAATAAGCAAGAGAATTCATGGATTGAAAAGCCTCATAGGAAATACACCTCTGCTTGAGATTGAATTCCTCTATAAGGGCAAACCGCGCCGGATCTATGCAAAAGCTGAATACCTGAACATGACAGGAAGCATAAAGGACAGAATGGCTTTATACATAATGAAAGAAGCTTATGCAAGAAAAACCATCAGACCTGGCTTCCGGGTTATTGAAGCAACCAGTGGAAACACAGGTATTGCATTTTCAGCAGTCTGCAGAGCTCTTGGTCACCCTGTAACTATTTTTATGCCCGACTGGATGAGTGACGAACGCAAAAACCTTATAAGAAGTCTGGGTGCGGATATTGTGCTGGTTAGTAAAGAAGAGGGTGGATTTCTGGGAAGCATACAACGCACCAGGGAGATGGCTGCTACCGATAAAAAAACGTTTCTTCCAAGGCAATTCGAAAACGAAGATAATGCAATGGCTCATTATACCACAACCGGACCTGAGATCTGGTGGCAACTAAGGATACATGGCAAAAGAACAGACGCTTTCGTGGCTGGTGTCGGAACGGGAGGAACTATCATGGGAACAGGACGTTACTTAAAAGAAATGAACCCTTCAGTTAAATTATATCCTCTGGAACCATCTAATTCGCCAACAATGACAACCGGATATAAAGTCGGTACACACCGTATTCAGGGAATCTCCGATGAATTTATTCCTGCAATTGTAAAGCTTGACGAACTGAATGAGGTTGTTGCTGT
This sequence comes from Bacteroidales bacterium, assembly GCA_030692905.1. Classification (GTDB taxonomy): domain Bacteria; phylum Bacteroidota; class Bacteroidia; order Bacteroidales; family VadinHA17; genus LD21. The sequence goes on along the minus strand of JAUYBT010000220.1, from coordinate 1,691 downwards.
TGATGATGGTGATTCAATAATAATGGCTCAGAAATTGGCAAGTGAACTGGGAATAGCTGTTGGTATTTCGTCGGGAGCTAACTTCCTCGGTGCTCTGATGAAACTTGAGGAGCTCGGATCAGATGCAACAGTTGTTACTATATTCTCTGATGACAATAAGAAATATCTCAGCACAGGTCTTATGAAAAAGGAACCTGTTAAAGAAGGCTTTTTGTCAGCAGATGTTAAGCTTAAATCATTTATTGCACTAAAGCGTAACTGCATAACTTGCTGTAATCCTGCTGAATGCAGGGAGGTTGTCGATCCGGAAGTTGTAAAGGATATCAACTTCCCGAGCTGCTATTTAAGGAGTCTGAAAGTCTGAAAGCACCAAAAGTTAACCCAGCCTGTACTATTGACTGAAGCTGTGAGGCCCATTCAAGCCATTTTGTATCCATAAGTATTACCATATTTATTATTCAACAAGAAATATAGACAATTATTATCATGATTTCAATTCCCATAACTGATTCCCCGGCAAATCATTGGTTTGTTTGCCACATTTTTAACAATTACTTAATCTCTTTGCAACCGGCCTGTAATAATGTTAGATGACTTGTCGTTACAGTAATCAGCATTGTGTTACTTAAATGTTACAAATTTGTAACTTGCACTCCTTTAATTATTGATTAAATGAAAATAAAAACGATAATATTATCGATCATCTTATTGGTGACGACCTTGCCATCAAACTTTTCTCAGTTTGTAGAACAACCCAACTACGCACTTAAAAGTCATGAGACGCTCGAAATTTCAAAGGTTGAGATAACACCAGTCAAGACGGTAGTTTACATGACGATTGAGAACCGTATTGAAGGAGGCAACTTCTGTGCTGACAAAAATATTTATTTGATTTATCCCGATGGAACACGAAGTAAGCTGACTTCTTCTAATGGTATTCCTGTTTGTCCCGAAACCTATAAATTCAAAACAATAGGGGAGAAGTTTGATTTCGTTCTGACATTTCCGCCCTTGAAGCAGGGCCCAGAATGGGTTGACCTGATTGAGGATTGTACAGATAATTGTTTTTCATTTTACGGTGTCACCCTTGATTCTGAATTGAATAAAAAGATTGATGATGCCTTTGTTCTTGCTGAAAAGAAAGAACCGGGCAAAGCTCTGGTAATCTTTATCAATCTGGCAGAGGCGAATGATAATAAGAACCTGGGGATCGAAGGTCTTCTTTATATTAATATTATTAAGCTGGCCCGTGAGACAGGTAATTCTGTAATAGCAAATGAATGGTATAACAGGCTGAAATCGTCAGGAGCACCACGACTTCCTCTTTATATTAAGCACCTTAATTCACAAGGCATTACCTACTAAAAAAAAGAGGCTGCACTCCTCTGAGGCAACCTCTTTTAGTTTATTCATAATTTTTCTGATTATTTTCCGAAGTAGAAATCAAGTCCGACTGCAACAACCCAGGTATTTTTATTATAGGTTTCTTTAACTGGCATTGCTTTGGTTCCAAGCATGTGGTCAAAACTCTTTGTCCATTCCTTGTAAATTGTATACGACCCGCCCAGGTTAAGATCTATCATAGGAGTAATACGGTATCCAACACCTCCACCAAATGAGTTGGTATTGAGGCTGTATCCCTGATCGTTTTGATAATTGGCGTTGACACCCGTAAATGTACCAAGCCAACC
>JAUYBT010000194.1 GCA_030692905.1 Bacteroidales bacterium | reverse complement strand
TGAAGAATACTTAGAAATAGTTGCATGGGATCTTGCCCGGTACAGAAGCGGAACTTCATATAAAATACCCCTCAGGTTTTCAAAGGAAGGGTTATACTATATTCATATCTATTACGATAAAAAAGAGATTACCAGTCCGGCCTTTCTGAATACTAATGGCAAAACACCGGCAAGTGGAATTGTAATTAAGGTGAATAAATAGAGAAAACTTAATATTGACATGAAAGCAGGATTACCTTCGGTGATCCTGGAGAGGGTTGCCTAAAAGAAAAAGCCTTGCCATGCTGCGCATGGCTACGGGCTTTATTTATTCTATCGTTTATACAGGCAAGCCTGCAACACTCTGAATAAATAAAGCCCTTTCGCTTTCGCGAAAAGGCTTTTTCTTTTGTCGGGGTGGCAGGATTCGAACCTGCGACCCTCTGGTCCCAAACCAGATGCGCTAACCGGGCTGCGCTACACCCCGAACATCGAAGCACAAAAGTATCATTAGTTTTCTAATTTCATAACATATCGACGGTAAAAAATCTTACTATTATTTTAAGCCAATTTTTATGACCCCATTAGCTCCTTTAGATCCATACATTACTGCGCCAACATCATCTATAAATTCAATTGTTTTTACATACGTTGGAATTACATATGAAATATCGGTAACAATCTTCTCATCAACAACGTAAAGTACCTGAGGATTAGAATCAAAAGAACGAACTGCTTTATTATAAACAGAGGTGCCCTTTACACTAACATCATAAATCTCACTACCAATTAGTTCATAAATAGAATTATACTTGGAATAATCCTTCCCATTTCTGAGTTGATTTGAGTTAATTGCTTGCTTAAGAGTTGCTTCTGAAATATGCCCATTATTTATTGCATCATTAAAATTGGTTACATTATCAACAAAGAAAAGGTCTATTGTGTACCTGTTTTGTTTTCCCAACCTGATTTTTTTCTCTCTGAAACCTGATGCTGAAACTGTAAGAACATCTTTTTTAAAACTTTGTACAACAAACCAGCCAACAGAATCAGTAAATGCAATCTCCCTGGATTTTAATGCAATTACCTTTACCTTTTTCAACGGGATCTGCTTGAAAGTAGTGACAATTCCCGAAACAGACTTTATCTCCTGTGCACTTGCTTCAAATTCAATAATAAAAATTATCAGTATTGAAATTATATAAAAGAGTTTTGATTTCATCCCTTAATTCCAGATTATAGCAAAGTTACAAAAAAATTAAAGAGAAAACAAAGTCTGTAATGACCATACGACAGAGGTCATTTTTATTATATACACTAACGCAGGGATCAGCGAAGCCAATCCTGCAATTTCTGAACTTCATATAGCTTTAATAAAACTTCAGGCTGTTAAGCCAGGTTGGTATTTCTCCAGTCCAACTGCTTCTTCGAATGATCTTACAAACCTCATTAAAAATGTAGAATATTCCTTCTGCTCAAAATAATTATAAGTCTCGTCCGGAGTGGAAGGAATATCTTCGAAGTGATTAACTTCAGTTGATTTACCCATTTCTGGTTCCGAAAAATCAATTCGCTCACCATCAGTCCACCTTATTTTTCTTATCACCCATCAATTAAAGCCTGGTACTATTGAATTTTAAAAGATATAGCGTATTGAGAGAGCTCCGCCATCGTACCAGTAATTATTATAACCAACAATATTGATGGCAGGCTTCCAGTCGACACCTATATTTATTGGAACTTCCGTGAAGCTATATTCCAGACCCAGTATTCCATCGATACCTACAACAGTATAGGGTGTTCCAACTTTTCCCCAATAGTTATGAGTATAATCGCCGTTCCAGAAGCCAATATGCCCTCCGAATCCATAATACCATTTCAATCTTTCTGTGTTGAAAGCCTGGTTATGGATTTCATAAAGACCGGTAATCACAAACCCACTCCATCTGGTGGCGAGGATCAGTTCAAAGGCTGGCTTTTCCCCCATGAAATGCTTAACAGTCAGACCATTGTATGGGCCAACTCTCAGTCCGATCCCTGTTTTGTAATCCTGTGCATAACTGACAGAAACCAAACAAAATACAATCAAACAAGTTATTACAATTTTTTTCATTTGCATAAATATTAATTAATTCCTACTCATAAGGCTTTTCAGCTCCGCCCCCGCATTAAAACCTGTGCGGGACAGGTCCGTTTTTTAAATAAGAAAATTCTATTTTTTAGGAGACAGCAATAAAACGACTCCGCCAATCCCCATTACAGCAATGCCGATCAACGGCGACCAACTGAGGTGGTGCGGTTTGTCTCTGGTGATCTGAACTTCTCCGATATCAACTATTTTCTCTTTTGTGAAGAATGTAATGGCTGTAAAAATGGTTAATCCTAAACCGATCAGGATAATGAAGATACCTGCTTTTTTCATTGCTTCTTTTTTACATTAATAATATGTTTGAAAGATATGTCAAGCTGCAGTAATATGAGTTACACAATTTTTGATAAAAGTTACATGATTCACGTATTCACTAAAAAAATACACCTTTTGTGCTTAAGATTATTCATTTATTTCATAAAGTCGAAGCCTGTTTCTGAGCGCAATAATTTCATCCTGCAAAGAGTTTACCCGCTGTAACAAATGAGTGATGGTCTCAATACCTTCCAGGTTAATATCCAACTCGTAATAAAAGCGAACAATTTTTTCTAATTGTTGTAGCTGGTTTGAATCAATAAACCCTGTTTCATTAATAGTAGTAATTTCTATCAATCCGGTTTGTTGTAATGAACTGATAAATGAAATCTCAATGTTGTGGTTGGCACAAAACTCATTAACTTCTATTAAATAATCTGTTTGCATTGCCTACTTTTTTATATTACGATTTAGATAATTCGGTAAATAATACTTTTTGCTTTTCAGTCAGATTTGTTGGAATTTTAACAGTATATGTTACGTATAAATCTCCAAATTGCCCTTCATTCTTATAGACAGGAAATCCTTTATCCTTTAATTTAATTTTAGTTCCATTTTGCGTTTCGGGCTTTACTTTAAGTTTTACCTTCCCATTCAATGTTTCAATTGTGATTTCACCTCCCAGGACAGCTGTATATAAATCCAGATCCACCGAAGTAAATAAGTTATTTCCCAAGCGTTTAAAATCAGGGGAATTGCTTATTGAAAATGTAATAAACAAATCACCATTCGGCCCACCGTTTATTCCCTGGCCACCATGCCCGGCTATTTTAATTGTCTGCCCATTTTCAATTCCTGCAGGGATGGTAATTCTTATCTTTTTCCCGTTTACTGTTAACGTTTGTTTGTGAGTCTTATAAGCATCAATGAGGTTGAGATTTAATTCTGCATTGAAATCTTCTCCTCT
>JAUYBT010000186.1 GCA_030692905.1 Bacteroidales bacterium | reverse complement strand
ATGATTGCCGGGGCAACTGATGAAGGTGTTTGTCTTCTTGAATTCAGTGACAGAAGAATGCTGAACACTGAATATAAAGACCTTGCAAAACATTTTAAAACAACAATTCAGGAGGGAGAAAACAAACACTTTAAAACTCTCAGGGAACAGTTAAAAGAATATTTTGAAGGCTTAAGGAAAGAATTCTCGGTACCACTTGTTATCCCCGGCACAACATTCCAACAGGCTGTATGGAAGGAACTTATGAATATCCCATATGGCACTACGCGTTCCTATCAGGAACAATCGGTTGCTCTCGGCAAACCTGATTCAATCCGTGCCGTTGCAAATGCAAACGGAATGAATCGTATTTCCATAATAATCCCTTGTCACAGGGTGATCGGTTCAGATGGTCGTCTGACCGGTTATGGCGGTGGCCTTAAAAGAAAAAGATGGTTGATTGACCACGAAAAAAAGCATTCAGGTAATACATTTGACCTTTCACTTTTTTAAAACAATTTATTCAATAATTAATCAACACCTTAAATAATGAAAACTATTCTCTCACAGAAGAAATCCCTGTTCGTAATAATTCTTCTCTCAATAATTATTCTTTCAGGATGTGCAAATAATGAATCAGTTAAACTATGTCTGACCGGTCATACTTATGGCTTTTTCGGAGGTCTGTGGCATGGATTCATTGCCCCCTTCGATTTTATCGGCATGCTTTTTAATGATAAGATTACAATGTATGCACAGAATAATAATGGTGGATTATATGCCCTGGGATTCCTGTTAGGCAGTGGCGGCTGGGGATTCTTCGGTAGTAAAGGTGCAAGTAGAGTGAGGAGCGGCCGGGTTCATTTTCAGTCGCAGAGATTTGATAAGGCTGAAGTAATTGAATAGAACCTCTCCCTATATCCCTCCCCCGCTCTCCTGGGAGCGGGGGACGGGAGGGGGTGAGGCTGCGGGGGACGGGAGTGGATGAGGCAAAAAATAATTATAGGTTTTTGTTGTGTATTATTGAAAAAAATTCTTTCCTTTGAACATAATAAAAGCAAAAATGAGGCTTACAATAAACAATTGGTGGTGGCAAACCTTACCGGCAACAGCCTGGAAGTGAGATAGTACTGCTATATTGTATAATATATCAACGACCTGTCGGACTCCCGGCAGGTCGTTTTGTTTTTGAAACAGACTATAAATAAATTCAAAATGAGAGAATCAAAACTAATTACAAGTTTACACCCGTTTCCTCCGGGGCTGGCAGATATAATCACTCCGGTTACGATTTACCTTAAGATCAGAGATAAGTTTCCTAACACAATATTACTTGAAAGCTCTGATTATCATGGAAATAGTAATAGCATGAGCTACATCTGCTTCGATGTGATGGCAGAATTTAAAGCAGAGGATTACAAAATACACATCAATTACCCCAATGGTCAACAGGAACAAATCGGGATAAAAGACAAACATACCCTGCCTGATATCTTTAATTCATTTTTAAAGTCATTTATTATTAACAGGAACACCGACCTCACAGGAATGTCTGCAAACGGGTTGTTTGGTTATACTACCTACGATGCAGTAAAATATTTCGAGGACATTGGCTTTAAACATTATGTAAATGAACAGTATAAGATCCCGGATATGTACTATTCCCTTTACAGATATATAATAGCGATCAACCATTTTAACAACCGTATTTTTCTTGTCGAAAATCTTCTCGAAGGTAATGAGAGCAGGATTGATGAAGTCAAAAGTCTTTTACGGAATCGTAGTCTCGGAGCATTCCAGTTTATGCCCCTTAATAATGAATGTTCAAATATTACAGATGAGGAGTATATCGAAATGGTCAGTAAGGGCAAAAAGCATTGTTTCCTGGGAGATGTGTTCCAGGTTGTCCTGTCCAGGCAATTCAGCCAGCAGTTTCATGGCGATGAGTTCAATGTTTACAGGGCTTTACGGAATATTAATCCTTCTCCCTATCTGTTTTATTTTGACTATGGGGGATATAAACTTTTCGGATCTTCTCCCGAGGCGCAACTGGTTATCGATAAAGGAATTGCAAGGATAAATCCTATTGCAGGTACCTTTAAACGATCAGGTGATGATGAGGAGGACAGGCAGTTGGCAATTGATCTTACTAACGATAGGAAAGAGAATGCAGAGCACGTCATGCTGGTCGATCTGGCAAGAAATGATCTTAGCCGGAATTCGGATAATGTGGTTGTAAAAACCTTTCGGGAAGTGCAGTTCTATTCACATGTCATTCACCTTGTTTCTGAAGTGACTGGTGAACTTAAAGAAGGATTTAATCCCATAAAGATTTTTGGGGATTCATTTCCTGCAGGAACACTCTCCGGCGCACCAAAATTTAAAGCAATGGAGCTTATTGACAAAATAGAAAACCGTAATCGCGGATTTTACGGAGGCGCCATCGGTTATATCGGCTTTAACGGGGATATCAATCATGCCATAATGATCCGCTCATTTCTTAGCAGGAACAATACTCTTTACTATCAGGCCGGGGCAGGTATTGTAGCTGCCTCAGTTGAAGAAAACGAACTCAATGAGGTGAATAATAAGCTGGGAGCCCTGAAAGCAGCTATCGCGATAGCATCCGGGATATAATAATTTAAAAGAAGCAACAATGAAAATAATGGTATTGGACAATTACGACTCATTTACATACAATCTGGTACATATTCTGAAAGAATTGACCAGGGGGCCGGTTGATGTATACAGGAACGATGAGATTGGTCTGGACTATATTGGTAAATATGACAAGATTGTAATTTCTCCCGGGCCGGGAGTTCCGGATCAGGCAGGTATCACGAAGAAAATGATCAGACATTTTGCTCCCGCAAAGAGCATCCTGGGAGTTTGTCTGGGATGCCAGGCCATAGCCGAGGTATTTGGGGGCAACCTTATCAACCTTGACAAGGTTTACCATGGAGTGGAAACTAACATAAACGTAATGGATGAAGGTGATAGATTATTCAGGGAAATACCGGTAAGTTTTACAGCCGGAAGATACCATTCCTGGGTAGTCAGTGAAGAAAACCTTCCATCCGAACTCAAAATCACTGCGAAGGATGATGAAGGAATGATTATGGCGTTGACGCACTTAACCTACGATGTTAAAGGAGTTCAGTTTCATCCCGAATCGGTTCTTACAAAACACGGAAAACAAATACTGCTTAACTGGTTGAATCTTTAATTAAAAATCAGTCTTATACCTTAAATAATATATGAAAGAAATTCTTCAGAGATTAACATCCCACCTCACTCTTGAAAGAGAAGAAGCGAGGAATATATTAAAAAAGATCGCTAATGGTGAATATAATAATTCGCAGGTGTCATCTTTTCTTACAGTGTTTATGATGCGAATGATAACAGTTCATGAGCTGGCCGGCTTTCGCGATGCACTGCTTGATTTGTGCCTGGCGACTGATCTTTCTGAATTTGATACTATCGATCTTTGCGGTACAGGAGGTGATGGGAAAAATACCTTCAATATTTCCACTTTGTCATCGTTTGTAGTTGCAGGAGCCGGTGGAAAAGTCGCAAAACATGGCAATTACGGGGTCTCATCAGCCTGTGGTTCAAGTAATGTGATGGAATATCTTGGGTATAAATTTACGAACAACCGGGATACTCTCAGGAATCAATTGGAAAAAGCGAACATTTGTTTCCTGCATGCGCCTTTATTTCACCCTGCCATGAAAGCAGTAGCCCCGATCAGGAAAGAACTTAGTGTGAAGACCTTCTTTAATATGCTAGGGCCCATGGTAAATCCCTCATTCCCAAGGAATCAATTAGTGGGTGTCTGGAACCTGGAGACGGCAAGGCTATATAATTATATCTATCAGCAAACCGATAAAAATTTTACCATCATTTATTCGTTGGACGGCTACGATGAAATCTCGCTGACCAGTGAGTTTAAAATGATTTCTAATCAGGAAGAAGAACTTCTCTCTCCTGAAAAAATCAATTATCCCAGGCTCACTCATGAAGAGCTGAAAGGCGGAACAACGGTGGAAGAATCGGTAAAGATTTTTTTAAATATTCTGGAGGGTAAAGGTACTACAGCTCAAAAGGCAGTAGTTATTGTTAATTCGGGCATGGCTTTGAAAAAGCTATTTCCCGGGAAAAGCTTACCGGAATGCTTTGAATTAGCAGAAGATTCATTACAGGGAGGCAGGGCAAAAAACTTATTAAGAAAACTTCTGGAACTTTAAGAAAATGGATATACTCGATAAAATTATAGCGTTTAAAAGGGATGAAGTAAAAGTTAAAAAAAGGCTTTATCCTGTCAGCAAACTTGAGGATACAGTTTTCTTTAAACGTGAAATGCCTTCCTTCTATGAGGCATTGGACAAACCCGAACCTTCCATTATCGGTGAGTTTAAGAGAAAATCTCCCTCAAAAGGGGTTATCAATTTTACTGCTGATGTTGAACAGGTGGCAAGAGGGTATCAGGAAGCAGGAATTGCAGCTATGTCAATTCTTACCGATAAGGAATTTTTCGGAGGAGAAGATCATGATCTTCGCAATGTTGCCGGGTTTGCTAAACTCCCTCTATTAAGAAAGGATTTTATTGTGGATGAGTACCAGGTGATTGAATCAAAATCGATCGGGGCAGCCGCTATTTTGCTGATCGCTTCAATATTAAGTAAAAAGGAAGCTGAAAGGCTTTCCGATCTGGCTCTTAACCTGGGTATGGATGTGCTTTTTGAAATCCATGATGAAAAAGATCTGGATAAGATGAATCACAAAATAAAGATAATAGGCGTTAATAACCGTAATCTTAAAACTTTTGAGGTTAGTATGGATAATTCCAGGGATCTATTTCATCATTTGCCTCTGAATTGTCTTAAAGTTGCTGAAAGTGGTTTTCAGACAAATAATGATGTAAAACAGCTATTTTCCAGAGGGTACGATGCCTTTCTGATCGGAGAAAAATTCATGAGATCAGAAAACCCGGGAAAAACTGCTGCAGGGTTTATTATGGATTTAAAAATGGGAATGGAATGAGTCTGAAAATAAAAATATGTGGAATGCGTGAACCGGAGAATATCCTTGAAGTGGCAGAGCTTAAGCCTGACCTGATGGGATTCATCTTTTATCCTTCCTCTCCGCGGTATGCTGCCAAAATATCAGGCCCTGTGATTCCTGCTAAGTTTCCCCCGCACATCAGAAAAGCAGGGGTATTCGTGAATGCAGATTTTGAGGTGATAACCGGAACTGTCAGGAAATACTCTCTCGACATAGTTCAGCTTCACGGAAATGAAACTCCGTATGCATGCCGCCGGCTAAAAGAAACAGGTATCCCGGTTATAAAGGCTTTTAATATAAAAGAGAGTACCGGTTTCAAATTATGTTCTGAATTCATCACTTGTACAGATTATTTCCTGTTTGATGCATTAACCTCAAATTATGGAGGCTCTGGATATAAATTCGACTGGAAAATACTTGAAAAATACGATCTCGGGCATCCGTTTTTTCTCAGCGGAGGCATTACCCCCCGGGATGTCAACAATATTCTGGAAATTTCCAACCCGGCGTTTTACGGAATTGATCTGAACAGCAGGTTTGAGGTGAATCCAGGTTTAAAAGTCATTGAAACTCTTAAAAAATTCATATCCGATATACGATTAAATAATAAATCATTATGAACGAGACATTTATATCAGACAAAAACGGATATTACGGCGAATTCGGGGGTGCATTCGTACCCGAAATGCTCAGACAGAATGTAGAATCCCTGAGGGCTGTTTATTATAATATCATTGAATCGGCAGAATTCAAAAAGGAGTTTAACATGTTACTCAGGGACTATGCAGGTAGACCTTCCCCTTTGTTTTTTGCAAACCGTCTGAGTAACAAGTATGGGGCTAAGATTTATCTGAAGCGGGAGGATTTAAATCATACCGGTTCTCATAAAATAAACAATACCATCGGGCAGATTCTGCTGGCAAAAAAAATGGGGAAAACCAGGATAATCGCTGAAACCGGGGCAGGTCAGCATGGTGTGGCAACAGCGACCGTTTGTGCGCTTATGGGGATGGAGTGTGTTGTTTATATGGGTGAGACAGATATGGTCAGGCAGGAGCCTAACGTAAAGCGGATGGAAATACTGGGAGCCAGAGTAGTGCCGGCAAGGTGCGGTAATAAAACCCTCAAGGATGCCACGAATGAAGCTTTGCGCGATTGGATATGTAATCCTGAAAATACTTTTTATATAATCGGTTCTGTTGTCGGACCACATCCCTACCCCGACATGGTGGCAAGGTTTCAGTCGGTCATCAGCGAAGAATTACTTACTCAATTAAGCGTGAAAGAAGGGAATGAAGATCCGGATTATATTATTGCATGTGTAGGAGGAGGAAGCAATGCGGCTGGAATATTTTATCATTACATCAACAGGAAAAATGTAAAACTTGTAGGTGTAGAGGCTGCAGGTGAAGGAGTTAATACCGCTCGAACCGCTGCTACTATCTCTGTGGGAGAACCAGGTATCATTCATGGATGCAAAACCCTCCTTATGCAAAATGAAGACGGGCAAATCACTGAACCTTATTCCATTTCCGCAGGACTCGATTATCCGGGTGTGGGTCCATTACATGCATGGCTGGCGAAGACAGGCAGGGCTGATTATTTGAATGTTACCGATAAAAAGGCGCTTACAGCTGCTTACGAACTTATCCGGCTTGAAGGTATAATCCCTGCCCTTGAATCGGCGCATGCACTCGCAGCTCTTGGCAAACTGAATTTCAAAAAAACTGACATTGTTGTTGTAAATATTTCGGGTAGAGGTGATAAGGATATGCAGGCATATATTGAAGCAAAAAAAATGTTCAAATAAAATTGCCTCCAATAAACTGTTGTTATTCAATAATTCAAAAACATAAAAATCAGTAATAATGAATCGCATAGAGAAGCTATTTAAAACTAAAAAGAAAAATATACTTTCCATCTATTTTACTGCAGGATATCCTGAATTGAATCACACACTTTCCATAATCAGGGAATTGGATAAATCAGGAGTGGATATGATTGAAATTGGTATACCTTTTTCCGATCCTGTTGCAGACGGACCGGTAATACAACGAAGCAGTGAAAAAGCTCTTCACAACGGGATATCTTTAACCCTGATTTTTGAACAATTAGCACGTGTTCGGGAAATAACAGATCTGCCGTTAATTTTCATGGGATATTTAAATCCGGTTTTCAAATTCGGGTTTGAAAATTTTCTTCACAAATGCAGTGAGACCGATATTGATGGAACCATTATTCCTGATCTCCCGGTGGAGGAGTACAGGAAATCATATGAATCATTTTTCGAAAAATATAATATTTTAAATATTTTTCTTATATCACCGCAAACTCCAAATGAGAGGATTGGTTATCTTGACAGTATCGCAAAAGGGTTTTTATACATGGTTTCAACAACTTCCACTACCGGAGCAACAAACAATTTTGACGATTCACAGATGACCTATTTTAAAAAGATTAATAATCTTAATTTGAAAACACCCAGGCTTATCGGGTTTGGTATTTCAAATAAAGTAACCTTTAATCAGGCTTGTGATTATTCGAATGGAGCAATCATCGGTAGCGCATTTATCAGGTCACTTGATGAAGATGGAACATTGCCGGAAACCATTCATAGATTTATTGGACAAATCAGGGATTGATATTATTCCTTTTCATCTTTTATATTAATTTTACAAAATGCTATCCATAAACCCTAATTACATAAGAACAATTCGATGAACCGAGCCCCGACGCGTCGGTGTAAGCTCCATCATACCATTAAAATCAATTATATTATGATGAAACCCACATGATTGATCCAAATCGCAAACACGTATGAAAATAATTTATTCTCATCATGTGCGGTTCCATCCGACCTTAAATTAAAAATTATATACGGATGAAATCTATCATTTCAATTCTGCTTTTAACACTGATCTCTTTGGAATCATTTTCACAGAAGAAAGATCTTATATACTTGTGGCCAGGTAAAGTTCCGGGTGAATTAAAAGAGAAACAGGAAGGCGCACTCCAGGATGCTCAGAGAGCAATAAGGATTGTCCGCAGGAACGCAGCAAAATGGAGCATAGATCCGGAAAAAGTCGGTATTATGGGCTTCTCTGCTGCTTGCTGAAAAATGGCTTACAAGAATTTTACAGGCAAAAAAATAAACTTCAATTGTAGCAATACCGAACTGCCTGGGTTGGGTATGGATGCTGGGTTTTGCGGAATGTGCGTTGCAGTATGTATTTGCTCGATGCTTTAACAGGATTATACTAATCTCTCTGATGATATGAAAAATGTTTTATTTGGAAATGAGATGGAACGAATGCCGGTTTTCGTTTTCCGGATTATGAAGATTTTTTTTAAAGTCTATTATTTCTTTAAACCAGTAGACCATTATATCAGTGAATTTGGAATCAAACCCGGAGATACAATTATTGACTATGGTTGTGGCCCGGGTGATTATATCAGATCTGTCTCCCGGTTAGTCGGAGAGGAAGGGTTAGTCTATGCCGTCGATATTCACGAACTGGCCATTTCTTCTGTTGAAAAGCTGATCAGAAAATATGAATTGAAAAATGTCAGGACGGTACTTACGGATAGTGTTTCAGTTAATATTGCAGATAATGAAGCTGATCTGATTTATGCAATTGATATGTTCCATATGGTAAAAGACACTGATTCCTTTCTTAAAGGATTATGCAGAATAACCAGTGCCAATGGTTTTCTGATAATTGAAGATGGTCATCAGCCACGTAGTCTGTCAAAAGAAAAAATAGAGCATTCCGGATGCTGGGAAATTCTTGAGGAACATAAGAGATTCCTCAAGTGCAGACCTTCAGTTAAAAGTACATAATTAATTGAGATGGCAAGCATGTTTGCCCAAACATTTTTACCAGATCAGTTGTTTAGTTTCAACATACTGAGATATTAAATAATGAGTACAAAATTCAAATCAATTGATAGTATTCTGCCTCCGCCCGCTTATCTATTATAATGGAAAATTCGGGTATCTCGAAGACTAACAGGTAAATAATCCTGTTTTTTGTTTTTTTTAATATGGGTTGTTACTATTTTTACCGCGTTCTGTATCCTGTGGTCCATTTACAACAGGATCTATATTTGTAGAAATAACCAGAATGAATGAGTTCAATACCTGATGAAGCTGAAATTACTGTTACCGGTCTGAAAAAATCATTCAGGAACCTTGTTGCCGTAGACAATATTTCATTTGAGGTCAATAGAGGTGAAATATTTGGATTATTAGGGCCAAACGGTGCGGGTAAAACAACAACAATCAATATGATCTGCGGATTATTGCCAGCTACTGGTGGAACTATTGAATTTCATTCTCATAAAATAAAGAAAATCAGATCTGTTATTGGTTATTGCCCGCAGGAGAACATCTGTTTCCCGAAACTAACCTGTCTTGAACAGCTTGTTTTTATGGGTAATCTTTACGGCATGCCCCCAAAACAATGCAGGTCCATAGGTCTGGGGCTACTGGAAATGCTTGGATTAATTGACAAATCAAAAGTATATGCAAGAAATCTTTCAGGTGGTATGAAAAGACGCCTGAATATTGCCCTTGCACTTATTCATAATCCACGGATATTAATTCTCGATGAACCCGAAGCTGGTCTCGATCCCCAGAGCAGGGTCATGGTCCGTAATTTTATTAAATCTCTTTCAAAGGAAAAGACCATTATCCTCACCAGTCATAACATGGATGAAGTGGACCGACTGGCTGACAGAGTGGCAATAATGGATTACGGGAAAATTATACTTACCGATACTCCCTATAATCTTAAAAACTCAATAGGCGAAGGGGATGTCCTTGAAATTGAGTTTATTGAAAATCCTGTAGGTAAAACAGATAAATTAATATCTGACCTCAGGCATGAATATAAAGTTATTCAAAGCGGCAACTCATTAATAATAATAGCTGTACATCTGATTGACAAAATTCATGACATTACCTCATCGATAAAAGATGAAGGATTAAATATTAAAGAAATAAAGCTTAGGGAAAACACTTTGGAGGATGTTTTTATACACCTTACCGGAAGAATGTTAAGACAATGAAATTACTCAGCATAATAGTCAAAAGTCTTAAGGAACAGTGGAGAAGCTTCTGGATCCTGTTATTAACCCTGTCAATGGGGCCTTTCTTTATGTTCGTTTATTACCTGATTCTTGAGTCATCAAAACCTCACTATGATGTTGCTATCATCAACAACGACAAAGGCTATATTACTGATTCAGAATCTATTAATAAGGGAGAGGAATATATTTTATTCTTCACCTCAAGTGTAAAAGACTCTGTAAATATGCCATTCTCCATCAAAAAAAGCAGCAGCAGATCTGATGGATTAGCTGATCTTAAAAATAAAAAAAGCGATGCTTTTATAATAATACCTGAGGATTTTTCGAAGCAGCTCATAGAACATAAAAATTCTGAAAGTACAGGATCGGTTGAAATACAATTCTTTGGAGATCTTACAAGTGTCAACTATCTCCTGAGTGCCTTGTGGGCAAATGAAACCTTGAACTCATTTATAAAAAAATCAATAGGATCAGGAGATTTTATAAGAATATCGGAGACCGGGATAGGCTCCTCTTCAAAGATATCCGATTTCGACCTGATAGTCCCTGGTATTCTTATTGTCTCAGTGATTATGCTGATGTTCACAGCAACAATAGCATTTGTTTCGGAGGTTGAAAATAAAACAATATTACGACTAAAACTTTCCCGTATCACCACTTTTGAATTTATTGCAGGAATAACTGTTGTCCAGTTAATTGTTGGGATAATATCTATTCTTCTGACACTTATTACAGCAGCATTTCTTGGCTTTGAATTCCAAGGTTCGGCAGCAGTATTTATTCTCATTGCTGTTCTCACAAGCTTGTCAATAATTGCTTTCAGTCTGATTATAGCTGCTCTGACAAAAACTGCAAATGAAGTACTGGTAGTCGGTAATTTCCCTCTGTTTCTCTTTATGTTTTTCACAGGAGCTGCCTTCCCGTTCAGAAGTGAAGGTTTATTTAACCTTTTTGATTATCCTGTTTCACTACAGGGATTGATGTCTCCCACTCATGCCATTTCTGCGCTTAATAAAATTATAATAATGCAGATGAAATTAAGTGATATAATTCCTGAAATATTAGCCCTTATAATACTTACTATTATATATTTCTTCATCGGAATGATTTTATTCAGAAAGAATCATATGCAATTAAAATAATCCAATAAGAACCAATATCCTATGACACTGATTATCAAAGAACCATCCATTATTAAAGCTGCAGGTAATAAGGAAATAATCATTAAGGAATGTTTTGGTTATGTAAACAGTAAAATATCTGAAGTCAGCATCGCTCATTTGAAAAGTCCTGAAGGTTGGGAAGAACCTGGTCAATGCCCTGAATTTAACGAATATACTATTGTACTGAAAGGTTCCCTTAAGATCAAAACAAAGAAAGAAGAGTTTATTGTCTCTGAAGGAATGGGAATTCTGACCACCAGCGATGAATGGATTCAGTACAGCTCCCCTTTTGAAGGTGGCGCGAAATATATTGCAATCTGTCTGCCAGCTTTCTCACCTGAAATTGCACACAGAGACAAAGGTTGATACAGCCTTAATCCCTAATAATCCAATAATATTCTTGCGATTTTTCTTAATTTCATGGTTTGATTCAAAACCAAGCCCATTATGAAATCAACTTTGCAAAAACAGTTGTCAGATAATCGTTTGACCAGGAGTCTGCTCATTTTAGTATTATTTGCCTCCATCATGGTTTTTTCTTCCTGCACCGGAGGTCAGAAACAAGCAACAAAAGAGACCATTTCTTTAACTATTTCAATGGAAAATCCTAATAATCACTATTTCCATGTATCCCTTAATTATTCGGGCATAAGTTCAGAAAGTGTGGATTTTAAATTGCCGTCCTGGACCCCGGGATATTATATGATAATGGATTATGCAAAATATATAGTTAATTTCAAGGCAGTCAGCAGTTCCGGAGAAAGTCTTTCTTGGGAAAAGACAGCAAAAAATGTATGGAAGGTACAAACAGTCAAGACAAATGCTGTAACCGTCAGTTATGATGTATTTTCATTCAGGACATCCGTTGCCGATTCATTTCTGGATGACGGCCGTGGTTTCATCTCACCTACCGGAATATTTATGCACCCTGCAGGTAAAATCAATAATCCTGTTACAGTCACCGTTATTCCATATGAAAAGTTCAGTCAGGTTTCGACAGGACTTGACCCGGTAAAAGGAAAAACTAATACTTTCTATGTTTCTGATTTTGATGTTCTTTACGACTCCCCTATCCTTGCAGGAAATCAGGAAATCCTGACTTTCGAGGTTAATGGAATACCTTATACGGTAGCTGCCGAAAAGCTTGGTGATATCGACAGAAAAAAATTTATTGACGACCATAAGAAGATGGTAGAATCTGCTATTGCAATAGTTGGTGAGATTCCTTATAAACATTATACATTCCTAATAATGAACAGGGGTGGCGGCGGTCTTGAACATACAAACTCAATGGCTGTCTTTTCAAGTCTCTCAAGTTTTAATACACCTGAAGGTTATAAGCGTTGGCTTGGATTTGTTGCACATGAGTTTTTTCACCTTTATAATGTAAAGACTATCAGACCAATTGCTCTCGGACCATTTGACTATGATAAGGAGAATTATACAACAATGCTTTGGTTTTCGGAAGGTGTAACTTCTTATTATGAAAACATTATTTTGAACAGGGCCGGTCTCTTCAACCGTATCGATGTACTTGGTGAATTTAAAGCAAGTATTGCCAATTATGAAAATATTCCGGGCCACCTGTTTCAATCAGCAGCTCAATCGAGCTTTGATGCATGGATCCTGTTCTTCAACAGATCTGAAAATGCCCAAAACACAACAATCTCATATTATGATAAAGGCTGTGCCCTGGGTATGCTTCTCGACCTAAAAATCCGATATGAAACGAAAAATCAGAAATCGCTCGACGATGTTATGAGAACGCTTTATCAGCTTTATTATAAGGAAAAGAAAAGAGGATTTACCGATAAGGAATTCCGGGAAGTATGTGAGAGTATTGCAGGATCTTCTCTATCTGAAATATTTGATGCTTATATCCCTACAGTTCAGGATCTTGACTATACAAAATACCTTGGATATGCAGGATTAAGCATTGATATGAATCGGGTAGAAGAACCAGGAGCATTTCTTGGAGCCACTACGCGTGAGAATGGTGATAATCTTCTGATTACCAGGATCGAATGGAATTCTCCTGCCTATACAGCAGGATTAAGTCCACAGGATATTATAACAGAGATCAATGGAAAGAAAGCGACTCTGAAACTGTTAAATGATGTACTTAACGCCGGAAAACCGGGAGATAAGATAACTATTTCCTTTACACACCGTGAAATTAATAATACAGTTGTAGTTACTTCCGGTAAGAAAACCACACGAAGTTTTGAAATGAAATCCATACCTGATCCGACTACTGAGCAGGCAGCTATTCTTGATAAATGGCTAAAATAAAAGAATAAAATAATAACTAATCTTTTATTAAATCGGTCCTGTTTTTTTTTGCCTTGATTATCAGGTAAATAACAAACCCTACCCCTAACGCAAGAAGTATATATCCTAAATATGGGAATATTTTTTCTCTGACTTCATAGAGATAATAACCGACTATTGCCAATATAATATTCCAGATACCTGCCCCGACAAATGTAAATAGTATAAAATCGCGGAGGTTCATTTTGGCTAATCCTGCAGGAATTGAAATCAGGTGACGGACCCCGGGAACCAGGCGACCGATAAATGTAGATGTTTTGCCATTCCTGATAAAATAATCTTCAGCATGCATAACTTTTTTTTTCGATAAAAGGAATACTTTCCCAAGCCTTGAACCGGCAAATTTGTAAACCAGGGGACGCCCAAGGTAATATGCAAGGGTATAATTGATCAGAGACCCGCAGAGAGCTCCGACAGTACCAGAGAAAATTACAAGAAAAACATTCAGATCGCCTTGTCCGGCCTTGTATGCAGCAAAAGGGATTACCACCTCAGAAGGTAAAGGGAGAAAAGTACTTTCGATGGCCATCAGCAGGGCTACAGTAAAATAATTCAGATTGGCCATGTACCAATCGAAAAGCGTTTGAAAAAACTCCATTATTTTCGAATCTATGGTGAGATGTCAAATATAACCAACATTTTGAGAATATTGATCAGACCCGTTAATGGCAGACTATTTTATTAAAACAGGCCATCCTTCCATATCCCACTCAAGTTTCTTAATAATAAGTTTTGATCTTCCATTATCTTTTGCGTCGTACCCATGATAGACCAGATAATCGGTCTCATCAAAAGTTACAACTGCCTGGTGTCCTACTCCCGGATAATCAGCATCTCCCTGTACTACTATTGTACCGCCTCCTTTTGCCATATCAGTGCTGTCCCTGGCAAAATACGGTCCGGTAACCTTCACCGAACGCCCTACTGCAACCTTATATGTACTGTTTACCCCGCTGCAGCATTTATCCCATGAAACAAAAAGGTAATAGAACTTCCCTTTTTTAAATATGAATGGAGCTTCGATCTGTGCGGCACCGGCATTCTTGTCGTCAGTATAAGGATCACGCAATCTTCTGGCAACAGTGTACCATTCCTGCGGATCGGTATATATTCCTGATAAATCGTCTTTCAGTTTTACAAGTTTTATTCCTGTCCAGAATGAACCGAAATCCAGCCATGACACACCTGCTTCATCTACAATAAGATTCGGGTCAATGGCATTCCAGTTGTCTCTTCCCGGGATAGACTGAATTACACACCCAAGATCAACCCACTGATAATCAGGACTGCCGGTATGCAGAGTTTTGTTTCTTGTAAGGCCAATACATGAAGTATTCCGCCCGAAAGCCGATATTGAATAAAACAGGTAATAATACCCCTTATAGAAAGTAATATCCGGCGCCCACATAGAATTTCTGAATCTCGGGAGTTCCTTTATTACCCAGGCAGGAGCTGCGGCAAAAACCGGCTTTTCCCTCTTCCAGTTTACCATATCCGTTGATGAAAACATCGAAATGCCATTGCCTGTGCAAAAAACATAATAAATGCCATCCTGACGTATCATAACCGGATCATGCACGGAAATACCCTGCTCCTGTGCCATGGAGGTATATGATACTCCGACCAGGCAGATGATGACAAAAAGCAATTTTTTCATTTATTGCGTCTTCCAGGCTATTTAATCGTGAGCAAAACAACTGATTTTGAAGGCACTACAACATTCAGAAGATCACCTTGCTTTTTAGCACCATCAAATTTTGCAATCACTAAAGTACCCGGTTTATCAAATGTATTGATATCAGTGATTTTTGCTGAAGTCAGTACCTCCCCGGTAACTGTTGCCCATTTGACCTGATTTAATGTTGTGCTCAGAGTAATGGATTTGCTGGGGTCGATATTAACAAGAGTAATATGTACAACACCTGATGAATCCTGAGAAGCTGAAACGTTAAGAGCTGGCAGTGTCTGATTGCCCATAACATAATCGGGACTGGTGAATTTAACCGGAAGCATCCTGGCATCATGGTGCACTTTATACATATCAAAAACATGGTATGTAGGAGTAAGGATAATCTTAGTTCCTTCTGTAAGTATCAGAGCCTGAAGCACATTAATGGTCTGTGCCAACTGGGCCATCTTAACCCTGTCGCAATGGTTATTAAAGATATTCAAAGTGGAACCTGCAATGAGAGCGTCGCGCAGACTGTTCTGCTGGTAAAGAAATCTTGGATTTGTACCGGGTTCTGGATCTGTCCATATTCCCCATTCACCAACAACAAGGGCAATTCTTTTCTGTGCATCATACTTAGTCATTATTGAATCATGACCTTTGATAATCTCATCTATACGGAGAGCATTCTGCATCGTAGCGAAATAGGTAGCTTCCGTAAAGTCGGTAGCTGAACCCTGACTAGGCACCTGAGCGTTCTGCTGTGTCGGAGCGCCCTGAACTGCAGGACGAGTACCCTGTGCGCCTGCCGGAGGAGCGCCCTGTCCACCCTGACCCCTGTTGCCTCTTGGAGGACGGGTATAATAATGCAGGTCCATTCCCCACATGCCGCCTCTTCCTCCGCCACCGGCCAGACTCTGCATCAGGACTTCTGTCCACTGGTAGTTGGTTGAGTTAGCTCCACTGGCAATTTTTCTGAGAGTTGTCCCGGGATAGTTTTTGGCAAAAGTTGAATATTGCTTGTACTGCGTCACATAATATTCAGGTGTCATATTGCCACCGCAACCCCAGTTCTCATTACCTATACCCCAGAAAGAGACTCCCCATGGTTTTTCACGGCCATTCTGCTTTCTCATGTTTGTCATCGGGCTTATCCCGTCATAGTTGAGATATTCAATCCATTTCGACATTTCCTCAACGCTACCGCTTCCGACATTCCCTACAATCACGGGTTCTGTTTTAAGCAATTCACAAAGTTCAAGGAATTCATGTGTACCGAAGCTGTTATCTTCTGTAACATTACCCCAGTTGGTATTGATCATCGTTGGACGCTGGTTCCTCGGACCAATGCCATCGCGCCAATGATACTCATCGGCGAAGCAACCACCCGGCCATCTCAGGTTCGGGATCTGGATCTTTTTCAGTGCTTCAACGATATCAAGCCGGATACGATCCTGCTTGGGCACCGGCATGCTTTCGCTTACCCAGTAACCATCGTAGATGCATCTTCCCAGATGTTCCGAAAAATGACCATAGATATGACGGCTGATTGTGTATTTTGAGGCTCCGGCATCAACAACCA
Source organism: Bacteroidales bacterium (assembly GCA_030692905.1). GTDB lineage: Bacteria > Bacteroidota > Bacteroidia > Bacteroidales > VadinHA17 > LD21. The sequence goes on along the minus strand of JAUYBT010000186.1, from coordinate 9,924 downwards.
AAGCCACAGATGACTGACCAAAGCTGCTGATGCCAACAGCCAGTACAATTAAAACCAGTAGGATTTTCTTCATGATTTAATTTTGTTAAAGTTAAGTAAGAACTGTTTATGTGTACTTTTTACACTTAATCGGTTATTTTCATAATTCAGGAATAAATTTTTAAATAATAAAACAAAATACTGAAGATCGGGTTGTTAATCTGAGAACTATTTTTTTTATTTTTTTTATTGTTAATCAGCATTTTACGTATTTACAAGAAAACCTCATAACCCCTTTATCCGACCATCTGACGAACCCCGGATTATTAATTTTTACAGTGTTTCAATTTATTACTATTTTTTGAATAATTAATCATGTTTCGCATATTTTACAGCATATTATTTGTTAAAATATGTTAAAATCGGGCAAGACCAATTGAAAGCTTTGAGTTATTAAAAGAATCTGCGTATATTTAATACCCGGTTGATTGAAATCTCTTAAACCGTATCTCCGGAAAAAATTGTACAAAATATAGAATAACACATGAAAAAACTATTATTCGGATTGTTCTCAATCCTTATCCTTATTCAGTCAGTTGTTTGCCAGCCTCACAAAGAAATTCCTCCATCAGGTGTCAATAACCTCAGGGCGCCTGCTTATCCGTTAGTAACGATTGATCCATATACAAGCATCTGGTCGTTTACTGATAAGCTTTACGAGGAGAATGTCAGGCACTGGACCGGAACAACACGTACCTTTTTAGGGGCACTGAGAGTTGACGGAAAACTCTACAGGTTTATGGGATCTGAGGAGATACCTCTCGACCCGCTGATCTTTACTGCCGATATGGAACCCTGGAGCGGCAGGTACACTGAGGAGAAACCGGCCGATGGCTGGGAAAAACCTTCATTCGACGATACCACATGGAAAGAGGGGAAAGGGGCGTTCGGATCGAGAGGAACCGCGGTATCCACACGATGGAGATCAAAAGATATCTGGATCAGAAGAGAAATCACACTTAGCGAGGATATTTCAACAAACGATCTCGTTGCTAAATTTTCGTATGACGATTTGCTTGAACTATATATTAATGGTATACAGGTTGTCAAAACGGGCGCAACAGGAAAGATGAATGTTACTGAGCCTCTCACATCAGAGGTGACAAGGACCCTCAAAAAAGGGAAAAATGTTATTGCAGCCCATTGTTTTAATGAATCGGGAAGTTCCTATGTCGATTTCGGCCTGTTTAAAAATACCGGCATTAAAAAAAGCTTTGAACAGTCTGCCATCCAGAAATCGGTTAATGTGATGCCCACACAAACTTTTTATGTTTTTGAGTGTGGCCCGGTTAAACTCGATCTTATTTTTACCAGTCCCTTGCTTATGAATGATCTGGACCTTCTTTCCAGACCTGTTAACTACATAACATGGCAGGCAAAATCGCTTGATGGGAAAAAACACGATGTTCAGATATATTTTGAAGCATCACCCGAATGGGCTGTTAATGCAATCAGCCAACCTGTGACAGCAGAAAGACTCACTCATAACGAACTTATATACCTTAAGACCGGCACCGTTGAACAACCAGTCCTGGCAAAGAAAGGAGATGATTTGAGGATAGACTGGGGCTATTTTTATCTTACGGGGAAAAGCGATAAGTCAGTTACAATGTCTGTCGGAGATCCTACCATTTTAAAAAAAGAATTTGCACTTAACGGAAAGCTTTCCAATACTTTCGATAACACGCTCGTCCATAAACTGTATCAGAAAATGCCAGCCCTCTCCTATTCCCGGGAACTTGGCAAGGTCGGGAAAAAAGTAATCGGGGGCCACTTAATGGTAGGGTATGATGATATCCTTTCGATCCAGTTTTTCGGCGACAACCTTCCGGCTTACTGGAAGAAAGAGGGAGCTGTAGATATTTTGCAGGTATTTGAAACAGCAGAGAACAATTATTCATCAGTAATTGAAAAATGCTCACGCTTCGACATTCAGATGATGGCGGATGCAGAATCTGCAGGTGGCAAAAAATATGCTGAAATGTGCGCACTGACTTACCGTCAGTCAATAGCTGCCCATAAGCTTGTAAAAGGGAAAGATGGCGAACTCCTGTTTTTCTCGAAGGAGAATTTCAGCAACGGGTGTATAGCCACTGTTGATGTAACATATCCTTCTGCCCCATTGTACCTGCTTTATAATCCCGACCTTCTGAAGGGAATGCTGAATGGAATATTTTACTATAGTGAAAGCGGAAAGTGGACAAAACCCTTTGCAGCTCATGACCTTGGAACATTTCCTCTTGCAAACGGTCAGGTATATCGCGAGGATATGCCGGTTGAAGAGGCAGGCAATATGCTGATTCTTACAACCGCTATTGCTGTGAGGGAAGGCAATGCGGCATATGCAGAGAAACACTGGAGCACACTTTCAACATGGGCTAATTACCTTCTTGAAAACGGGCTAGATCCTGCAAACCAGCTCTGCACCGATGACTTTGCAGGCCATCTGGCGCATAATGCCAACCTTTCAGTAAAGGCTATTATGGGCATTGCAGGATATGGAAAAATGGCTTCTATGCTTGGCAAAAATGATATCGCAGCAAAATATACACAGAAAGCCAGAGAAATGGCTAATGAATGGATCAGGATGGATGATGAGGCTGACCATTTCCGCCTCACTTTCGATCAGCCGGGTACCTGGAGCCAGAAATATAATCTTGTCTGGAACAAGCTCCTTAATTTAAATATATTTCCTGATGTGGTTGCTGAGAAAGAGATTGCATATTACTTTACAAAGCAAATGCCCTATGGCCTACCCCTTGACAGCCGCAAGACATACACGAAGTCTGACTGGGTAATGTGGACCGCCACCCTCGCCGGTGATACAGAAACATTTAAAAAGCTTACTGATCCGATATGGAAGTATTGCAATGAAACTCAGACCAGGATGCCGGTATCTGACTGGCATGAAACAACCGACGGCAGATCGGTAGGCTTCAGAGCCCGTTCGGTCGTTGGGGGTTATTTTATGAAGATGCTTGAACAGGAAATTAACAGGAGACAGAAACAATAACAGTAATAAATATTGATACTATAACCCATTAATGTCGGGGTATGTTTTTCTCTACAATAGTCTTTATAAAAAAAGACTACTCTAATTATAATGAATATTAATAACTTAGAAATAAGTGTGATTTTTATAATAAAAACATTTTTATATCAAAAAAACTGTATAACTTTAGTACCCTAATATAATAGGATCAATTCATTAGTATTAACTAAATCAGAAAAAATATTAATTAATTCTATTTGTTAAGAACAAATAAGTGTTTTTTTTACACTTAAAATACAAAATAGGCATAACTTACAGATGTATTAATTATTATTCAGCAACCTTCTCTGATTTTCGGAATGACATCGAAATTAATGTATTATAAAAATACCGGATACCTGAATTTATGTTAAACCCAATCAACCAAATGCCTATGAAAACATTTAATTGGTCCTTATTAGCTGGTAATTATAATTAATTACCGGGTCCTCTTTTTGAATTAGAATCCAGATTTTTGTATTATTAAAACCAACAACTTATCAACTAACCTATTAAATTAAAGCTATGGAAAACAGATGTAAATTTCTGGTTATTCCTTTAAGGTCAGTGCGTACTTCTGATATCAGTCCGGTATTAAGAGGCGCAATGATTCTGTTACTGCTCCTGTTTACTTCGTTGATTGGTACCGGTAATTATACCGCAGCGCAACAGGGTATTGTCACCGGAACAGTAATAGACAACCTGGGACAACCCATTGTGGGGGTAAATGTTCTGGTGAAAGGAACAACTAATGGGACCCTCTCTGATGCCAACGGAAGATATTCTCTTACGAATGTTGCACCTGATGCTATTCTATCCTTTTCCTTTGTTGGTATGACAACACAGGAAATACCGCTTAATGGGCGCACTTCAGTGAATGTGACCCTGGCTGAAGCAGCTATCGGACTCGACGAGATCGTAGTTGTAGGGTATGGTACACAAACCAAGAAGACACTTACCGGCGCTATCAGCAGTGTCCAGGCAAATGCACTTACACAAACCAAGTCAGTAACAGCCGCGGGAGCACTTGTCGGAAAGGTTTCCGGTATAACGGCACGTCTTACTGATGCAAGACCGGGAAACGCCTCCGCACTACAGATCCGTAACTACGGTACACCTTTGGTTATCATAGATGGCGTGCCATCTTCAGCGATTGTTTCAAATTCTTACCTTATTGGTTCAACTGGAGACTTCAACAACCTGGAGCTTGACAACATTGAAAGCATCTCAATATTGAAAGATGCGTCGGCTGCAATTTACGGTCTTCAGGCTGCCAACGGGGTAATACTCGTAACTACCAAGCAAGGTAAAGTAAATGAAAAACCAAATATTAAAGTTGACGGTTATTACGGTTTGCAGGGCTTTACCAGGTATCCCCAGCATGCTGATGCTTATACCTACATGCTTGGACTGTTGGAATCGGCTCAGAACCAGGGTAATCCGCCACCTATAGCTAAAGACAAACTGGAGAATTGGAGAACTCAATATTATAATCCATCGGATGATCCTGCACAGTACGCAGATTACAGGAGCTATGACTATTTTGAAGAGATTATCGGTAAAAACTCTCCAGCCCCACAGTCGTACATTAATGCAAGCGCTTCAGGCGCTTCTGAGAAAGTAAATTATTTTTTCTCCGTAGCTAACCTGTTCCAGAATGCTGTTATTGAAAGCTATTATTTCAAGCGCACCAGCATACAGTCAAATATAGAAGCCTAGCTTGCAAAGGGGCTGAAGTTTGGAATACAAATTTCCCCTCGTATAGAGAAACGTCACCAGGCAGGTATTCCCGGCGTCGATGACTACCCAAACATCTTCATCTCCACAATGAGAAACTGGCCCATCGAACGACCTTATGCCAATGATAACCCTCTCTATGTAAACAACACCCATAGTATTAATATCAACCCTGCTACCTACAAGGAAGCATTTACCGGCTGGACCGATGAATACACCCGTGTGTTCAAGAGCAACATCTATGCTGATTACGATTTCGGATTTGGTCTGAAAGCAAGGGCAACATATTCATATGAGTATTTTAACTGGATCATGGAATGTTTTGAATTTACATATCCTGCCTATACATATGACAGGGTAGCAAAAACTTATAATCAAGTCGTGGGAGGAGGTAATTTAAATCCGTACAGGCGCACAGACCGGCAACATAATGAAACCAAGTATGCCCAATTACAGCTAAATTATAATAAAAAGTTCGGGAAACATACCATTGCAGCAACAGCAGCTTACGACCAGACTCGAATGGATCTTCAGTTTCTGCGGATTCATACTATTCCGCCTACCAATTATATTCCTATACAGAATCTTGTAGATCAGGATGAGTTGAATAATCAATGGACTATGTCTGCTAGAGCAAGTTATACCGGAAGGCTAAACTATAACTTCAATGAGAAGTACCTGTTGGAGGCTATTGGACGTTATGACGGTTCCTATATGTATGCTAAGGAAAACCGCTGGGGTTTCTTCCCGGGAGTTTTGTTCGGATGGAGGTTATCAAATGAACCGTTCTTCAAATCATTAAAAGGCATTTTCTCCGAATTAAAGCTCAGAGGATCATGGGGACAGACAGGAGCGGAAAGCGGAGTATCTGCTTTTGGATATTTAGGAGGCTTTAACTGGTCCTCAGGAAGTTATCGCTTTAACGGTGTAACCTATACAGGTATCGCTCCAAGAGGATTACCTGTTACAAAGCTTTCGTGGGTAACCAATACTTCGACTAACATTGGTATCGACTTTGCAATATTTAACGACAAAATTACAGGTCAGTTCGATGTCTTCCGGAGAAAACGCACAGGTATTCCTGCAGCAAGGTATGACGTATTAATCCCAAGCGAAGTAGGATATTCACTTCCGAATGAGAACCTGAACAGCGCTGAAAACCGGGGAGTTGAGGGTATGGTGACATACAGAGGTAAAATGGGACCGGTCATTTTCAATATCGGAGTAAACACCACTCTTTCAAGGTCTAAGACTCTGGAAACTTATAAACCACGATTTGGCAACTCATGGGATGAGTACAGGAACTCTAGTCAAGGACGCTGGGACAATATAAACTGGGGCTATCATATTCTGGGACAGTTCCAGAGCCAGGAACAGATTGATGACTACCCTGTTAATGTTGACGGTTCCGGCAACAGGACACTCCTTCCGGGTGACCTGATCTATGAAGACCTGAATGGTGATAAGATCATTAATACTATGGATCAGAAACCAATTGGCTATGCCACAGGTTCTAACCCGTATATGAGCTTTGGTCTTAACAGCCAGTTTAATTACAAAGGTATCGACCTCGTTCTGGTTTTTGGAGGAGGTACCATGCAGACATGGATATACAGCAATGAGTTGAAAATACCTTATGGTACAAATAACGGCAATTCACCCCAGTGGCTTCTCGGAGACAGGTGGCACAGGGCAGATCCTTACGATAATACAAGCGAATGGATACCTGGATATTATCCTCCTACAAGGAAAGACTTTCAAACTCATTCAAATTTCAGCAGAACAAATGACTTCTACCGGGTTAATGTATCTTATTTACGGCTGGGAAGCACAGAAATAGGTTATAATGTTTCACAAAAACTCCTTAACAGGTTTAAGCTGGGTTTAACGAAAGCAAGAATATATACAAACATTTCTAACCTGTTCTCAATAGATAACACCCTGAAGTTCCAGGTCGATCCTGAAGTTTCAAGTTCAAGTGGTCTGGTTTATCCTCAGTCAAGGGTATTCAATTTTGGTTTTAGTTTAACTTTCTAAAATTTTTCAAACATGAAAAATATATTGAAATTTTTAATTATTCTCATTCCCCTGTTTTTCTTTTCAAGATGCGGAGATAAACTTCTTGACCAACCCTGGTCCACAACAATTCTCCTTGAAAGTCAGGTTTGGAATGATAAAGCTATGATAACTGACCTGCTGGCTAATTTGTACAACAGGCTGCCTGTTCACAGCCAGATAAACAGTGGCGAAACCAACTATGGATGTTATGATGAAGGAGTAAATACAGGTAGTCAGGAAAGCAGCACTGATATAGCCAATAATAACCTTACCACATATTCTTACAGCAGATGGACATTGTGGGATTATACATATATAAGGGACCTTAATCAAGCTATTGAAAGTATTAAGAAATACTCCAGCAAGCTTACTGTTAAAGAGAAACAGCAGTTCTCTGCTGAGCTCAGGTTTCTGAGAGCTTATGACTATTTTGAAATGGTCAAGAGGATGGGTGGTGTACCTATCATTACCACACAGCTTATATATGATTTCAGCGGTGATCCAACTTATCTGAGGCATGCCCGTAACACAGAGGAGGAAGTCTATGATTTTATTGCCAGTGAACTGGATGCAATAAAAGATTCTGTTGGTAATATCTCAAGTGGTACGCCAAGTAAAGACAGAGCCAATAAGTACTCAGTGCTTGCTCTCAAATGCCGTGCAATGTTGTATGCAGGCTCAATAGCCAAATACAATAACCTGCTGGCTACTCCCATAACTACGCCTGGCAAAGAGGTCGGTCTGCCTGCAGCACGTTCTGCTGGTTATTACCAGGCTTCCCTGAATGCCGCCAAAGAGATCATAAACAGTGGAATTTATTCCTTGTACAACAAAAATCCCAATCCCGGTGAAAACTTCTATGAGATGATAGTCAAAAAAGCCGGCAATCCGGAAATGATTATGACTACGGATTTTCTCATACCGACGAGAAAGCATAACTGGTCGTACCATGAGATCTGCCGTACAATGCGTGAGGATAACCTCTCCTCTTCAGCTATCAACCCTGATTTGGGTCTTGTTGAAGCATTCGATTATCTCGATGGTACAGCAGGAACTCTGAAAGGAGTTGGTACTGGAAGCAATACTGCAGCCGGACAAACTAACTGGATTTTCTATGACAAGCCGAATGACATATTTGCAAACAAAGACGCAAGGTTATATGGCACAATAGTCTACCCGGGAACATCATTTAAAGGTGTGGATGTCGAAATGCAGGCCGGGGTCTATGAATGGAGTGCTTCCCTCAATAGATACGTCAGGTATGAATCAGAAACTTTCCATAGCCTTTATACCGATGGCAAGCTTCTTACAGGTAATGGTGGTCCCATGCGTATTTCCCAGGAAGTATCCAATACAGGATTTTATATTAAAAAATTCATCGATCCGGCAACATTGTCCAGTGCCCGTGGTGTAGGCACTGATATATGGTGGGTCAGATTCAGATATGGTGAAATTCTTTTGAACGCGGCTGAAGCAGCTTTCGAGCTTGGAGGTGCAAATATCCCTGATGCACTTACTTATGTTAATATGGTAAGACAGAGAGCCGGTTTTCCTGCTAACAGCCTTTATACCAGTACCTTAACCCTTGCTAAACTGCAGAGTGAACGCAGATTGGAGCTCGCTTATGAGGACCACCGCGTTTGGGATTTGATGCGCTGGAGGATATCACATACTGTATGGAACGGATCTTCAGCAACTCCTTCTGCAAACCAATATGCTCTTTATCCTTATCGTGTAATTCGTCCGGGACATCCTAACGACGGGAAATATGTCTTTGACAGATTTCTTGCCCCGAAGTTTAAAGCTGCACGATTCTTCCAGATGGGTAATTATTATTCCGCTATCAGTCAGTCAGTTCTTGATAATAATCCTCTGATAGTTAAAAATCCATTCCATTAATCTATCGCTATGAAAAATAAATTAATATTATTAGCAGTTATTGTATTTGCAATTTTTATTGCAGGATGTGAATATGACAACTACACTGCTCCAACATCTTTTCTTTCAGGAAACGTTGTCTATAACGGCAAAGCTGTTGGAGTCAGATCGAATGGAACACAGCTTGAGTTGTGGCAATATACATGGGATACGAAAGGGAAAATTGCACGCGCTAAAATAGCTGTTTATATTGCGCAGGATGGCTCTTATTCGGCGAGGCTTTTTGACGGAGACTATAAGATTGTACGTCTTACAGGAGCTCCATGGTCTAATCCGAATACAGATACTCTTGCTGTAACTGTCTCAGGTAATACAACTTATGATGTTCCTGTAACACCTTTTTATACTATAACAGGTGAAACCTTTACATATAGTGGAGGTGTAATAACCTCGACATGTATGGTTAATAAAGTTGGTACAGTTGCCATTACAAGTCTTACCCTGTATATTGGTATCACCAACATTGTTGATGCCAACAATAACGCACAGAGCAATGTACTGGCTGCTGCAGCTCTTACAGATCTTACTACTCCGAAGACTAATACTGTTACACTTACTAACGTATCTCCTACCTTTCTGGCTTCAAGGAGTTATGTGTATGCCAGGTTAGGGGTACTGTCAGCGGGTTCTTCCGAACGATACTATTCACCATGGAAGAAAATAATGCTTCAATAAGATTTTCTGAATTGTATTAATTAATTAAGCACCAGGAGTTTCTGCTCCTGGTGCTTTTTTTATCCGGCTTGTTTGTCAGCCATATTTCTTAAATTGCAGTTATAAACATATTTGCATTGGACTCAAAGAAAAAAGATAATACCATCCATCAGCCCTTTAACAAACAAATTATTTATTTATCATCATACCATTAAAAACAATTATATTATGATGAAAATTATCAGGGTAACTGACAGAAAAACAAGGCATAAATTCCTCGATGCTGCAAGAATTATTTATAAAAATGACAAGATATGGGTATGCCCTTTTGACAATGAAACAGAGGCAATCTTTGACCCGAAAAAAAATCCCTATTATAAACATGGTGAAGCAGAACGCTGGATTCTGGAAGACAATGAGAACAATCTGATTGGCAGGATTGCAGCTTTTATTGATAAAAATCTTGC
>JAUYBT010000084.1 GCA_030692905.1 Bacteroidales bacterium | reverse complement strand
TTTTGTTTTTTGAGCCATTCGGCTAATACCTGTGCATTATGGCACGACTTATTTATTCTTAAATGAAACGTTTCCAGCCCCAATGTTTGCAAATAGGCATTATGTGCCGATAAGCAAGCGCCTATGTTTCTGAATACTTCTTTTCTCAGCTTAGCAATGAAGGTTAATTTGCCATGCTTTTTAGCATCAAGAGAAAACTTCGGAATGCTGTTCCAATCAAATGTGCCATGGTCAATAATAATCCCACCCATCGAGGTAGCTCCACCTGAGATGTATTTTGTTGATGAAATAACTTCAATATCGATACCTATTTCTTTGGCATTGAAAAAGCATAGCGGTGTAATGGTTGAATCAGCGATCAAAACCAGATGGTGATTCTTTCCTATTGCCGCGATTTTTTTTATGTCGGCTACTTCAAGCTGAGGATTGGTGATGGTTTCAAGAAAAATACCACGGGTATTTGCATCGGTCAGTTTTTCTATACACTCCGGCCGGGTCAAATCTGCGTATTTAAATGATACACCAAAGGGTTTTAGGGTGTTTTCGAAAAATGAATAGGTGTTTCCGAATAAATTTTTCGATGTAATAAAATTATCACCTGCTTGTGCAATACAAAAAAATACATTGGAAATGGCTGCCATACCTGATGATAAAGCAATAACACCCAACGAATCGGTTAGATTTTTAATTACGTTTTCAAAATGCTCTACGGTTGGATTAGACAAACGAGCATAAACATGTAATGGTTTAATACCCCTGAATGCGTCTTCAAGTGCCTCTGCATTTTTTGTTTCAAATGCAACATTATCGTAGACAGGCATACGTAAAGCGCCATGTGTATCCTGTTTACTGAAAGGTGTGTGTATGGCTTTTGTGGCAAATTTCATTTTTAGTGTTATATATTTAAAACTTAGTACAGGATAATTCTTAATTCCGGATCTTTATTTTTCTCCGCCTCCCATAAAATATAGAAAATCCAATTCGTCATTTTCTATCAATGAAATTTTATCAAAATCATTTTTATCAATGAAATTTCCGTTTAATTGAACCGAAACCATTTCTATTGACTCAACTTCATTCCTTTTAAGTAACTCCGAAACGGAAACTGCATTTTCTTGAATTGATTGGTCTTTACCATTTACCTTTATTTTCATGATGATATGATTTTAACAGTTTAATTTATGTGTTGTGCATGTTTTTCTGAAAAGTCTGATAAAGAGTTTTCTATCATATCGGAGTTATAAAGTGGTGTTGATAAATACCGTTCACCTGAGTCAGGTAAAATGACAACGATTTTTTTACTTTTGTTTTCAGGACGTTTAGCCACTTGCAAGGCAGCATAAACAGCGGCACCCGATGATATTCCTACCAGCAGACCCTCGGTACGCGCTAACTGACGACTAATCCGAAATGCATCTTCATTTTCTACCTTTATTATTTCATCAATAACCGATCTGTTCAAAACATCAGGCACAAAGCCTGCACCAATACCCTGGATTTTATGAGGGCCAGGTTTACCCCCTGACAATACAGGGGAGTCAGCAGGTTCAATACCTATTATTTTGATTTGAGGCTTGCGCTTTTTAAAAACCTCTCCAACACCTGTGATGGTACCTCCGGTGCCAATGCCGGCAATAAAAATATCAACATTACCTTTTGTGTCTCTCCAAATTTCTTCAGCTGTAGTTCTCCTGTGTATTTCAGGATTAGCAGGATTTTTAAATTGCTGCGGCATGAATGAATGAGGTATGTTTTCCGTGAGTTCTGCCGCCTTATTTATTGCCCCGGTCATTCCCTTTTCACCCGGAGTCAAAACAATCTCAGCGCCTAATGCTTTTAATAAATTTCTTCTTTCAACACTCATTGTTTCGGGCATCGTCAGGATTAGTTTGTATCCTTTAGCAGCTGCGATAAATGCAAGAGCTATCCCTGTGTTGCCGCTTGTGGGCTCTATGATAATTGTATTTTTGTTTATCAGCCCTTTTTCTTCGGCATCTTTAATCATTGAATAGCCGATTCTGTCTTTAACACTGCTGCCTGGATTGAAAAATTCAAGCTTGGCTATTATGGTTGCCAGTGTATTATTTACTTGATTAAAATTTGATAACTCCAGTAAAGGCGTATTACCTATAAGTTCTGTTAAATTTTTTGCAACTTTTGCCATAATTTGTAATGATTAAAATTTACAATACAAAGGTCGGGCAATAAGAAAGGCATTACAATACCTCGTTTTGGGTATTTCATATACCTAAATACAGGTATGAAATTAATTCAGATATAATATTCGGTAGTGTCAACGATGCCTGTTTTAACGGCATACATGATAAGCTCGGAGGTGTTGTTAATGCCAAGCTTTTTGAAAATGTTCTTTCGATGTGTATTGACAGTATGAACACTTAAAAAATCTTTAGCTGCTATTTTTTTTGTTGAAAGACCTTGCGCTATGAGACGGATGATCTCAAATTCTTTTTTAGTTAAATGGATATTAGTACTCTTATTCTTACTAATAGTGAGGTTCTCTTTCAGCAAAGCTTCAACCACTTCCTTACATAAAAAATTTTCATTCTTTTCGAGAGCTGTAAGCGCATTTAGCAGCTCATCTTTAGTGCAGTACTTTAATAAAATATGGGTAATTCCGAATTCTAATATTTTAATTATATTTTCATTAACAGAATCTCCGGTCAGAACTAGGATGCGGGAAGAAGGGAATATCCCGGTTAGTTTTGCTAAATAAGATATTAAAAAATCATTCAACCGGTATGGATCAATAATCAAAATAGAAGGAGTATTATTTTCCAAAAAATCAAATAACTCATTATTAGATTCAATTGAGCCAATAATATTGTAATTACCAGTATTTTTCAAAACCGTTGTAATTCCTTCCCTGGTAAGCACCTGTGAGTCGGCTATAAGTATTTTAGTTAATCCCATTAAAATTGAATCATCGGATTACAATCCAAAATTAAAAAATAAAGAATAGTTTATACTATTCCCATAAAACTCTTCTAACCTTTATTATACTTAAAACCAATAAAATATATGTATACTAAATGCCTAAGGCTGTAAGTAAAAGAAGAAGTCATATTTTGTCGGTTGGTTAATACATTACAACCTCAACAAAAAATGACTTATTTTTCCACCCCATTTCAACTTTATTTGTTATAATCCAAATCCACCACAACACCCCCTCTGAACCATATGCCGGGTTGGATTATACCTCCAAAATCGTAATAGTGGGCATTAAAAATATTGGATGCTTCGGTAAACAAAGTATAATGTTTATCTTTCCAATATAACTTTGCATCGGTTAACCAGAATGACTTATAAGGTATTACCTGTCCTTTAGCATCCTGATAAACACTATTGCGGTCATGATAGGTTAAACGACATGAGATATTAAGTTTCCATGCAATCCTGACATCAATACTTGAAGTGATCTGATGCCTCAGATAGTCGAGCGCGTATTTTGAGAGCCTATTGTTGACATTCGAATCGGCTTGTAAAAAAGCATAGGATAACCGGATAGCCTGGATTCTTTCAAATGTACCCGCTTTTGGAGGTGTTAATGTCAATGAGCATTCCATCCCGGTATAATTTATTTGTGTATGATTCATACTTCGCCAGATGATACTATCCGGTGAAGGATTTTTAACCCAGTCAATCATGTTGTTGCCCCAACGCCGGAATGCACTGATGTAGCCTTTGAGAAATGAATTATTGTATTTCATTCCTCCTTCAAGTGTAATGGCTTCTTCGGGCTTTAAACCGGGATTGCCTTGTTGGGTGGGGCTTTTATAAAACATATCAGTAAATGTGGACATACGCAACGTTTTATTGGCAGACGAATATAATTTGAAATAATCGTTCAACCTGTAGCTCACATCAATACCGGGATAAATTCTGAATCCTGCGAGGTCTGAGTTATGATGAGCCATGGCGCCTGCAGTAACCGTAAGCATTTTCCACGAAAAAGAATGTTCGGCATAGATACTGGTATTCATCCGGGTGTAATATTTTGTATAAAAAATGCTGGCGAAACCGGGCACTTCGATTGGTACATTCAGTGTATTTCCTAACACATTGCTTACAATATGTTCGTTGCGAAAATCAATACCCAGGCTGGTTTTTCCTAAACGATGTGTTGTCCAGACATTCAGGTTCAGTCCTGCAGTATTGGTTTGATGGTGATTAAAAGGTAAAGAATCATTATTTCGTTTCAGCTCGAAACGATCGAGATGGCGGCGCAGGTAAAAGGTTGGTGCGAATTTTATTAGAGTATTGCTTTGGTATTTCAAACTCACAAATTCTGTCTTTGTCGCTTCAAACTGATTTGGATATTTTAACGAATAAAAACTATTTGCGCCGAAATCTTTTAAATTGAATCCTGTTTGAAAGTCAAATGTACCAACTTTGGATGCGTACCCGGCCTGGTAAAATATATTGGTGCTCGAAAAATCGGTATTTTTAATATATCCATCGGACGACATCCGGTTAAGACTGATAAAATGTTTGAAATTACCAATGGTGTTTGAAATATTGCACGCTGCTTTGTACAACCCGTATTGCCCGAACATTCCCGAGGAGCGGATATGATTGGGTTTACTGTTGTCGGTAATGATGTTAATAGCTCCATTGAAGGCATTTGGCCCAAATGATTTAGCCGCAGGACCTTGCAGAATTTCAATACGTTCTATGCTTTCAATGTCTATCGGTAGGTTCAGATTGTGGTGTCCGGTTTGTGGGTCGGTGATGTTGACACCATTCAGGAGGATTAAAGTCTGATCGAAGGTTCCACCGCGAATGCTTATGTCGGCTTGTGCTCCAAGCGGTCCTCGTTGGCGGATATCCACTCCGGCAATGTATCGGAGCAGATCATTAAGGTTCTGAGCAGGTGCCCGCTCAATTTCAGATTTGGTAATAACTGTAACGATACGTGCAGCCTGTTGTGCTTCAACAGGTGTACGCCCGGCTGTGATCACCACATCGTCAAGTTCATAACTTTTGATCTGCAGGCTGTCGTTACTTCTCTGTGCCTGCGTTTTTTCAGGTATTACTATAATGTTGTATATAATACATAGTGTGCAAATTTTTATTACTTTATGCAGGCTGTTGAATACCGCATAGT
>JAUYBT010000063.1 GCA_030692905.1 Bacteroidales bacterium | reverse complement strand
AATGCTACGGTTGCATTTGTTTATTTTAACCCTCATGCTCTTGAATTAAAGAAGTTGAAGTTTCTTTCCAAAAAAGCTGTAAATAAGGCTTTTGACAGTGCAAATATCAGAGTATATGACAACTCTGATGAACTGTTTTCTTTTATAAAAGCCCAAAATTATTTATGCCCGGTTTATCTTTTTATGAGCTCAGGAGATTTTAATGGTTTTGACATTACCCGGTTAGTAGAATAACAAACCCTTTTTAATCAGACATTTTTTAGGTCAAAATATTTTGCAGATCAAAAAAATCATCCTTTCTTTGCATCCGCATTTTAAAGTTCTTTGCACGGTCCATTCGTCTAGTGGTTAGGACGTCAGGTTTTCATCCTGTTAACAGGGGTTCGATTCCCCTATGGACTACAATTTTTAAGAGTTTGAAGATAATTTATTTATAAGCATGGCAAATCATAAGTCGTCAGAAAAAAGGAACAGGCAGATCGAAGTAAGGAAAGAGGCCAACAAGTATTATGCAAAAACAACACGTAATGCTCTTAAGACACTTCGTGGAACAACAAACAAGGAAGAGGCCGTAGTTCTGCTTCCAAAAATAACCTCTATGCTCGACAGGCTGGCTAAGAAGAATATTATTCACAAGAAGAAGGCTTCCAACCTGAAGTCGTCTCTTGTAAAGAATGTAAACAGCTTATAATATCATTCTATCATATATCAGGAGGCAGTATCGTTATGGTACGGCCTTTTTTTTTATTTTAAGGCACACGACTCACGACTCACGACACAGGGTTAAAAAACTTTTTCCGCGCGTCTTGCGTCGTGTGCCCTGCGTCAATTTTTTTTGCTATTTACCCGGCTTTTTATTATCTTGCATATACATTTCAAATTTTTCGCTGCATGTCTCTTAAAATTACTGACTGGGCTGTTGAAGACAGACCCAGGGAAAAGCTTATCCAGAAAGGTACGGCCAGTCTGAGCGATGCCGAATTGCTGGCAATCCTGATCAGTTCGGGAACAAAGGAAAAATCGGCCGTTGATCTTGGTCGCGAATTATTAGGTATTGTAAACAATAACCTGAATAGTCTCGGCAAACTTACAATAGCTGACCTCAGGAAGTTACATGGTATCGGCCCTGCAAGGGCTGTAACAATTGCCGCAGCACTGGAATTAGGCCGGAGGCGGAAACTGTCTGAAGTTCCTGAGGTACCTCAGATCAAATGCTCAAAAGATGTTGCTGACATTTTTCAGCCACTGCTCTCCGACCTGTTGCATGAAGAATTCTGGATATTGTTCCTCAATAGGTCTAACAAAGTGATTAACAGGATGAAACTGAGTCAGGGGGGAATAAGCGGGACTGTTACCGATGTACGTATTGTGATGAAAACAGCAATAGAATATCTCGCTTCGGGTATCATTGTTTGCCATAATCATCCATCAGGGAATCTTAATCCGAGTGAATCGGATACAAAAATAACTCAGAAAATAAAAGAGGCCGGGAATCTGATGGATATTCAGCTGCTCGATCATCTGATAATCTCTGATAAAGATTACTACAGTTTTGCTGATAATGGGTTGTTGTGAGGTAAAACTTTGCTCTTATCCTTACATGTTTTCAGCAAGAATGCAATAGATTGATTTAAAACCGGATGTACCAATTCAGGCTCAATCTCACATAATGGAACCAACACAAACTTCCTTTTATGCATTAGAGGATGAGGAATTTTAAGACTTTTTTCATCAATCACCATACCTTCATAAAGAAGGATATCGATATCTATCACCCTTGATGAGTATTGTTTTTCACCTTTGACTCTGCCCAATAGTGATTCGATCATCAGAATTCTTTCCAGTAATCCGGCGGGGATCAGCTTCGTTTCAACTTTCACAACCATATTAAGAAATTCATCCCCGGACTGAAAACCCCAGGGCTCAGTTTCATAAACAGATGAAGATTTCAATACCGGACCGATATGTTCCTCAATCCTGGCAATTGCCTCTTTTAAGTTGTTTCCCCTGTTTCCAAGGTTTGTTCCAATACCAAGAAAAACTATATTCATAATCATATCAATCTCTTATCAAAAGTATTAAATACATACGTACCTTTACAAATTCATTTTGTTTTTTATATATTTAAAATCCATTTCACTAAAGCGTTCCAAAAATGAAAAATTTCCTTAAATACACCCTTGCAACCATTACAGGGATAATAATCGCATCAATTCTCTTCTTTATTACAATGATTGCAAGTATCAGTGCGCTTGTAGCATCGGGTGACAAACCCGCTTCAATAAGTGACAATTCCATCCTGGTTCTGAAAGCCGGAGTCATAATCCCTGACAGGGGGAATCAGAATCCACTTGCCGGGATTGACCTGTTTAATATGACATTTACACCTGCTCCCGGATTGAACGAAATTCTGCAAAACATTGAAAAAGCATCCACCGATAGCAAGATCAAGGGAATTTTGATTGAAAACGGACTTCTTCCTTCAGGCTGGGCAACAATGGGAGAGATAAGGAATGCTCTTGAAAAATTCAGGATGGACGGGAAATTTGTCATCTCCTATTCTGACTATGTCCTTACACAGGAGTGCTATTATTTGTCGACTGCTGCCGATAAGATCTATATTAATCCGGGATCGATGGTAGATTTCAAGGGGTTAAGCAGCGATATTATGTTTTATAAAAAAGCGCTGGAAAAGCTTGGAGTGGAAGTCCAGGTAACTCGTCATGGTAAGTTTAAAGGTGCCGTCGAACCTTTTATTCTGGATAAATTAAGTGAAGAAAATAAGGCTCAGATAAAAGATTACGCAGGATCGATATGGGCTCATGTTATCAAATCCATCTCTGAATCTCGAAATATCCCTGCTGATCAGCTTAATCTGCTTGCTGATAGACTGACCGGGAACATCGCAGCTAATGCCCTCGATAATAAACTTGTTGACGGACTGATGTTTCGCGATGCATTAATTGATACACTTAAAGCCCTGTCGGGAATTAGCACAGATAAAGATCTCAACCTGGTATCGATGATCAAATACAGTAAAGTCCCGGATCCTAACAAAACTATTTCTGTAAAAAACAGGATAGCTGTTGTTTACGCATCGGGAACTATTGTTATGGGTAAGGGAAACGAAAAAAATATCGGGGGAAATCATTATGCTGATGTGATCAGGAAAGTCAGGCTCGACTCATCAGTAAAAGCAATTGTTTTAAGGGTCAACTCACCCGGAGGTAATGCAATTGCTTCAGATATTATATGGCGTGAACTGGAACTTGCTGCGAAAGCTAAACCGGTGGTGATCTCGATGGGAAATTATGCTGCCTCAGGAGGATATTTCATCTCTGCTCCTGCTACAAAAATTTATACTAATCCGACAACTATTACAGGATCAATCGGCGTATTCGGTCTGATACCAAATGCCGGAAAACTTCTGGAACAAAAACTTGGACTTTCGACAGAAATTGTTAATACAAATAAAAATTCAGATTTCCCCTCGATATACAGGCCTATGAATATTTATGAGAAAGAGGTAATGCAGATGAGTATTGAAAAGGTGTACAGCGATTTCGTAGGTAAAGTTGCATCAGGACGGAAGATGACCACTGAATCGGTTGACAGCATCGGACAAGGCAGGGTGTGGAGCGGAACCAGCGCTCAGAAAATTGGTCTTGTTGATGAAATCGGAGGACTAAAAGCTGCCATTAAAGGTGCTGCAGATCTGGCAGGTGTTGATTCCTGGTCAGTAAGAGAACTGCCTGTAATTGAGGACCCTTATATCAGGTTGCTCTCACAACTTAGCGGAGAGTTAAGGATGAGTATCTTAAAAAGAGAACTGGGTGAATCGGTTAAATATTATAATATTATACAGGAAATCAAAGACCTGTCAGGGATACAGGCACGGTTGCCATATTTTATTGAGATCCATTAATATATGGGAAAAAACAAGAATATTTTCCTCTATCCGGTTTCTCTCATTTACGGGCTGATCACCGGTATCAGGAATTTTTTGTACAATACCGGTATTCTCCCATCTGTGGAGTTCCATCTTCCTGTTATTTGTGTCGGAAATATAACTGTAGGAGGAACCGGCAAAACCCCACATGCTGAATACCTTATAGGATTGCTCAGGGAAAACTTCAAGGTGGCCACCCTCAGCAGAGGATATAAAAGAAAAACCCGGGATTTCAGAATCGTCTCATCATCATCTTTTGTCAGCGATATTGGTGATGAGCCTATGCAGATATTCCGGAAGTTTCCTGATGTTCTGGTGACAGTTGACATAAACCGGGTTCATGGGGTAAACAAGATTCTGGAGGGAAATCCTGAAACGGAAGTAATAATTCTGGATGACGGCTTCCAGCACAGAAGAATTACACCCGGATTTTCAATACTGCTTTCCGACTTTGAAAGGCTGATTGTGAGAGACCATATGATGCCTTATGGGAACCTGAGGGAAAGCATCGGAAACAAGAGAAGAGCCGATATCATTCTGATTACCAAATCTCCTGAAAATATTAGTCCTATCCAAAGAAGACTTATTTTAAAAGAGGTCGACATATCTCCTTATCAGAATCTTTATTTTACGTCACTTACATATAAAGCTCCCCTGCCTGTATTTGACAACAAAGATCCGGTAGAAACTCATTTAGACTTTTCACAATGTGAAAACTGTGGAATTGTTCTCATCACGGGAATAGCTAATCCTCTTCCACTTAAAGAGTATCTTCAGAATACTACCGGGGAGATAATCCATCTATCATTCCCCGACCATTATAATTTTAATGAAAAGGATATAATTAGTATTTCCTCAGCTTATATGGATCTTAAGTCCCCGGTAAAGTATCTGATTACAACAGAAAAGGATGCTATAAGGTTGCGGGAATTTACTAATATTGCAGAACCGATCAGATCGGCATTTTTTTACATTCCTATAGGAATACATTTTTTGAATGACGCCAAGGATGAGTTTGATAATCTGATAGTTGATTATGTTAGAAAAAATAAACCAAACGACAGAGTTTCTGAAGGCTAAAGGGATAATAAACCCTGATGCGGGTATTATTCTTGGTACCGGACTTGGCGGACTTACTGCAAAAATTGAAAACCGGATTGAGATAGATTATAAAGATATCCCCAACTTTCCTGTTGCTACAGTTGAAGGTCATGCCGGCAAGCTGATTTATGGTGATTTCGGCAGGAAAAAAATCGTTGCCATGAAGGGGAGATTCCATTATTATGAAGGTTTTGAACCCGAACAGGTTGCATTACCGGTAAGGGTTCTAAAGTATCTCGGTATAAGCTGTCTTTTTCTTTCAAATGCTGCAGGAGGGGTCAATCCCTCATTTCAGATAGGTGATATAATGATAATAACTGATCATATTAACCTGCTGCCAAATCCACTGGTTGGTCCGAATGATGATCGTATAGGTGCCCGTTTCCCCGATATGGGTGAAGCATACGATAAGTACCTTATTAAGAAAGCATTACTTATCGCTCAGGAACATAATATAAGGATACATAAAGGTGTCTATCTCTCTACCAGTGGTCCCACTTTTGAAACACCAGCCGAATACAAATATTTCAGGATAATCGGTGCCGATGCAGTGGGAATGTCAACGGCTCCTGAGGTTATAATTGCACGCCACATGAACCTGCCATGTTTTGCAGTCAGTGTAATTACTGATCTGGGTGTTGAAGGAAAAATTGAATATACAACACACGAATCAGTTCAGAACGAGGCTGCCAAGACCGAAGCCCGCATGACAACTATTATGACTGAGATGATTTCGTCTTTGCAATAATTCCGGAATAATTTATCTTAAAACTGTGCATACTCTTTTCCACTTGTCTGTTTTGCCGGTATCGTCATAAAGAGTTATGAAAACAATGTAAATTCCGGTATTAACAGGAGAGCCGTCATCTGCGGTTCCATCCCAGGTTACCGATGCTTCAGGCCCTGCTAACATATTTGTTGCAATCTTCTTAACATAGTTTCCGGTTTCATCAAAAACCATCACTGAAATAACATTACCATTCCCGGTCAGGCTGAACCGGATCATAAGAAAATCTTCATACCCATCATTATCGGGAGTTATTTTCGATGATGAAAAACCCACTTTGTCAGAAGTTGTGGGCAATTCAACAAATACTGAATTCGGAGCACCGGGGGTGCCCCAACCCGCACTCTCCGATGCAGAATGCCAGTTAATAGCTTCCTCAGATTTATTCTCCGGACGGATCTTTTCAAGTGCAACGCCTTCATATCCCGACAGAAGGGAATAGTGCATTTTTTCATTGTAGAAAACCTCATCAATCCTGTCCAGTTCCTTGTTATAAAGGATCAGGTGCCCTTTATTATCAGACATTGAGGGAAGAGATCCGATCTCAAAGAGATATTCAGGCTCTGAGGAGAAATATCTGCTGGAAATTTTTTCCTTGTCAGTAGTAATGGCATAATATGAACCTGGCATTATACACCTCTTAACATCAGAGATCATTGTAATTACAGAAGTATCACCCGTGGCATCATTAACAGAAACAAGCTGAAGTCGTGAGGCATCGACAACTTTCCCGGAACAGTTAAATAACTCAATATAATCCGGATCACCGGGCAATGGATTAAAAAGAAGCTCGTTAAACAGTATATCTCCTGGTTCAGGTGGCTCAGGTAATCCAAATTTAAAACTTTCACTCTGCATCCCGTTTCCTGCAAAATCTTTTATTCCGGCTGAAATATCAAGTTGATAAAGATCTCCCCTGAGAAGTGGATCAGCTGCTTTAATCGAGAACTCACGAAGAAGCGGGTCGGTCGGATAAAGATCAATAATTCCCTTCCCCCCGATCTTAATGCTTTTAATCTTTTCGGAAAGGTTAAAGACCGGCTCAGAAAATCTGACAGTAATATTAATGCTGTCATCAGGAAACACATTCTGAATTCCGTAAAATGAAATATCCGGATTGCTGTGCGATACAGAATTGACCGATCCCGGGGTACCACCTTTCCGCGATGAAGATGTGATCCAGTTCCCTTCCTGAAAAAAGGGGAAATGTGTATCTATCATCTCAAGCGACCAGCCACCTCCGGATTTTAATTCATCGCTGTACCAGTCTGAAGAATATTCCACGCCATGGATCAGATTGCCCGAACTGTCGGACAGGCACAAGATTCTCCCTCCATCGGTCAGCGTGGGAAATTGCTTCAATCCTGTCACTCTTCCGTATTTTGTAAAAAATGAAGTATCCTGTATTAAACATATTATTATGATATCTGAAGGATTGATAATAATCTCAGGGAAAAGCGCATTCTGACCTTCAGATGAGAGTTTCCAGTATGCCAGGTTGAATGAATATTCTGTTCTGTTGGTTATTTCAAGATATTCTTTCCCGGGGAGAGAGACCTCAGGCGACGGATCAGCCATAATTTCTGAGATTATCACATCTCCCGCCACCGCCCACACAGGGGTAAATGGCACTTGAATATTTGCGGTACAATTTCCAGACTTATCACACAATTTATTGATTGTCAATGTGTTTAATGATTTGTTAATGAGCGTATCAGCAAATACAATTTTATAGGTTAATTCCTTTTTCTTTGCAATGTATATAGATCGGTTTTCTCCTGCATTTAATGAAAAATTTCCCGGCAACATCAATTCGTTTGCAGGTTCTTCATTAAAAGTAATTTCTACTGCATTCTTTCCTGACACTTCACATCCGGTGACGACAGGCGCTTCATTATCTTCATAGAAATTACCTTCAATACTTATATCATCGATCCATAGAAGCCGGTCGCGGGTGGATGAGTATCTGTAATATACTCCAAACCAGCCCGGACTAAATAATTCACTGTTGGCACCTGATGCTGCACTTATAAGATTCCCATTCAACCGGTAAACTGAAACAGACCAATTTCCTTCCTGTGATCTTTCAACTATAATTTTCACAGCATAGGTTATCCCGATTGCGGTCTGCCAGTTTATCCTGCAATTTATTACAGTTGTTAATACATTGCCTTTTATTTTCCAGAGACGGAGAGTGTCATCATATCCGGTCAGGTTAACACCAAGGGCAAAGCCATTGGTACCGCCTTCTGCTGACATAGTCGCAGGTTCAGTATCGGACAACAGAAATACCGACCAGTTATTTGATGATGAAGGATCATAACCATGCCTGATAAGAAAAGTCCACCTGGTCAAGCCCTGTGACGGATGCAGATTTTTAATCGGGATTCCGATCCTGTCAGTGCCAGCATCGGGGTTATCGAATACATGATGTAATGAAAATCTTCCTGAAATACTTCCTGATGAATCAGCTTTCCACCGTCCATCAATGTTTTGTACCCAGTTATTAATATTCCCGGATTCAAAATTTTCAATAATCTGGCCAAATGCCGTAAAAGGCATTAATAAAGCCAGTAAAATAACTTTTTTCATGCAGCGCGACGAATTGAAAAAAAAGTTAATTTTGACCGTTTTTAATGTCAAAGTAAATTTAAATAATAATTTTAATTATTCCAAACAATTAACTATGAACCCCACATGTTTTCAAGAACAAACACGGATAAATGGAATTCAATCAACATGGGGGCTCCATCATACCTTTAAAATCAAAATTATATTATGATGAAAACAGCTGTTGTAGGAGCCACCGGGATGGTTGGCCGGACAATGATGAAGGTGCTTGAGGAAAGAAATTTCCCTATATCACAACTGATCCCTGCCGCTTCTGAGCGGTCGGTAGGTAAAGAGGTAATCTTCAAGGGGAAGGCTGTTAAGGTAGTAAGTGTTATGGAAGCGGTTGAAGCCAGACCTGAATTTGCAATTTTTTCGGCAGGTGCATCAACATCAAAGGAATGGGCCCCGGTTTTTGCAAAAAACGGAACTGTTGTAATTGACAATTCTTCGTACTGGCGCATGAATAAAAACATCCCTTTAATTGTTCCTGAGATCAACAGTCATATTTTAAAAAAGGGTGACCGGATAATTGCTAATCCAAACTGTTCGACGATACAGATGGTTATGGCATTGGCGCCACTTCACAGAAAATATAAAATTAAGCGCCTTGTTGTTGCAACATATCAATCGGTAACCGGTACAGGTGTAAAAGCTGTTGCCCAGATGGAGAATGAAAGACTTGGAATCAAGGGAGAGATGGCTTATGCTCACCCTATTGACAAAAACTGCTTTCCCCACGGAGGATCCTTTCAGCCCGACGGATATACAACAGAAGAGCAGAAACTGATTGATGAAACCCGTAAAATACTTGAAGATCAGACTATACAGGTTACTGCCACAGTAGTAAGAATCCCGGTAGTTGGTGGACATTCGGAAGCTGTAAATATTGAGTTTGAGAAGGATTTCAATATTGATGATGTCAGGCAGCTTATCAGCCGGTTTCCAGGGGTTATTGTCTATGATAATCCCTCAGAAAACAAATATCCTATGCCAATCATGGCACATAACAGGGATGAGGTTTTTGTGGGAAGGATCAGAAGGGATCTGTCGAAAGAAAAATGTCTGAATATATGGATCGTTTCAGATAATATCAGAAAAGGCGCTGCAACCAACGCAGTGCAGATAGCTGAATATATGGCTGCAAATAAATTATATTAACCCCCCATCCCCCACTGAATCCACCTCATCCCCCTGCCCCCTTCTCCCAGGGGAGAAGGGGGTAACTAATTGATATTCTTTGGCTTAACCCCTCTCCCTTGGGAGAGGGGTTGGGGTGAGGTAGATTTCAAAAGGGAGGCTGGGGGAGTAAATCTACTCCTCAGGAAGCAGGGGGGTATCGTATAGAAAGTTGCTGAAAGGATACCTTGTGATGTGTATCTTTTTTACTTCTTCATAAAGTATTTTTCTTAACTCCTCAACGTTTTCTTTAGTCTTTGCTGAGATGAAAACAGTTCTGTGATTCTTATCGGAAGCCATCCAGGTCTTCTTCAGGTCGGACAGAGAATAGTTTTCCTTTCGTACAGGAGTAAGATCATCTTCATCCTTTAAGGTATAGGAAAATGCATCAATTTTATTAAAAATTATTATTGAAGGTTTACCGGAAGATCCAAGCTCCTTAAGAGTTTCGTTGACCACCTTAATCTGTTCTTCAAAGTTTGGATGAGAAATATCGACAATGTGGACAAGCAGGTCTGATTCTCTGACCTCATCAAGAGTTGATTTGAATGACTCAACCAGATCGTGTGGGAGTTTTCGGATAAATCCGACTGTATCGGAAAGCAGGAAAGGAAGGTTCCCGATAACAACTTTCCGTACTGTTGTATCGAGAGTTGCAAAAAGCTTATTTTCAGCAAAAACATCCGACTTACTCAGGAGATTCATAATAGTGGATTTCCCGACATTAGTATATCCCACAAGTGCCACCCTGACCATTTTTCCACGGTTTTTCCGCTGGGTAGCCATCTGGGTGTCGATCTTTTTAAGCTGTGTTTTAAGCAGTGAAATTCTATCCCTGATAATCCTTCTATCGGTTTCAATTTCAGTTTCTCCCGGACCCCTGAAACCGATACCTCCCCTTTGCCGTTCAAGGTGAGTCCACAAACCGGTTAAGCGTGGAAGAAGATATTGATACTGGGCCAGTTCCACCTGTGTCCGGGCATGTGATGTCCGTGCCCGGCGGGCAAAAATATCAAGTATCAGATTTGTTCTGTCGAGAATGCGGCAGCCAATTGCCTTTTCAATATTTCTTAACTGGCTTGGGGAGAGTTCATCATCAAAAATGGCAATATCAACATTATTCTCCTGAACATACAGGGCGATCTCCTCGATTTTGCCTGAACCCACAAATGTACGGGGGTTAGGTACATCCAGTTTTTGGATAAACCTTTTCAGAGGTTCCGCACCTGCCGTTTCAGTAAGGAATGAGAGTTCCCCAAGGAAATCCTCAACTTCACGTTCATCCTGTCCGGGATAAATTATTCCTACAAGAATTGCCCTTTCCAGGGGTTTGCCGGTTTCAATCATCAAAGTTTCAAAATACAAAATTGAGCGACATTTGATACCTTACACGAACAGGCTGCCCCCTCTGCAAACCGGGGCTCCATTTGGGTGATGCCTGAATAGTTTTTACTGCTTCATTATCAATAATAGGGTCAACTCCTTTTATTATTGTCACATTGCTTACAGCTCCGTCGGTTTCAACAATGAAAGTCAGAAATACCCTGCCTTGGATCTTCTTGTCAATTGCAATCTGAGGATAATTGGTTCGCTTCAGTACCCATTCCCGGAATTTATCAATGTCACCTCCTTTAAAAGAAGGCATCACTTCAACCACAAAAAATGGCTCGTCTGCGACTATACCCTCCTGTCCCGATAACAGATCCTCACCGTTACCTGTGCCTTTAACCTCAATCTGATCGCTTGTTGATTGAGTAAGAGCTTCATCAGTTGTTGCAAGAGTTGTTTCAAGTGGTAGTACAGTATCAACAACGACCGGTGGAATATATTTCACAACTTCCTGTATGCGGGCAGCTTCAGGTGGCGGTGGAGCAGGTGGAACTATGATCTCGTCAATCGGAGGGTCAAGGTTTTCCATCTGAACCTGGACATAATTGAAACCGCCATTAAGAACATGGTCGGAATTAGGAGTAAAAATAAATGGAATAATTACAGCAGAACTTACCAGTAATGATGCCAGAATGATGCCTGCAATAACCACAGAATTATATCTCTTTCGAAGTTGATAAGCGCCATAATCCCTGTTCCGCGTTTCAAAAAGCAGATCATCAAAATCCATCACCTTTCTAAGATTATCGAACATTCTTCCAGTTAATTTTATCTGCTTTATAAGATCCCTCTGTTAAATGGTTTCAAGGGAATAATAACAATTTAAATTTGAAATCAATAATAATGCCATTCATTTTCTGTCCGGGTAAATGTACTTAAAAGTTGACCGGGACTTCTTAATGTCCGGCAAAATTACAAAATAGTGTCTTTTCGCCAAAACAATATAAAGATGGTTTATAGTAAATGTTCCGTTATTAGTCCGACTCACGGCTCACGACTCACGGCACACGGTACCCGGAATTATTTTTTCCCTGCGTCGTGCGTCGTGTATCGTGCGTCCTTAAACGACCTGTCGCCTTCCGTCTTCCGGCTTCGGACTTCCGACTCTTAAACAATTAATATTAGTTACAGTTTTTATTATATTTTAATTTTTTTAATTTTTTCTTACATTTGCCAGCTCATTACGGGGGTTTAGCTCAGTTGGCTAGAGCGTGTGACTGGCAGTCACAAGGTCAGGGGTTCGATTCCCCTAATCTCCACAAAAGCCGCCTCCGGGGCGGCTTTTAAAATTAAAAGTATAAATGTAAAAGTCCGGAAGGAAGTTTGAATGCTTCCTTTTTATCTACTCACCCTCCCTGAAAGAAATAACGACCGGCAAAAGATTTATTGTGTACAGAGCAATTGGGCAACTGAGCAGAAACGAAGTGAAGCAGATCATTGAAGTGTCGACAAATATTAATCATGTTGCACTAAGTCAATATCTATTTGTCCGATCTTTATTTGCTTAGCCCTAGTAGACTCTTCCATATATCGGTAGAGAAACTTCATCTGAATTGGCATTGTTTTCTTAGGCACTTCAAATAACAAAAATTCTTTCTCTAATTCTGTTCCCTGAAATAGTTTTGGATTCCAAAAAACTGATCCACCAACATATTTTATAATATATGGTCCTCTGGCCAAGACCACCCCGTAAAGTTTGCCGAAGTCATCTTTCACATATGAGTTATCTAGTTTGGAATCCATAAGGCTAATATTTAAGTCCCTTTTTTCAACTACAGTATAATAAATAAAAACGTAATCGTTGCCTTCACTAAGAGAAGGAAGTGTAAAATCTGTATTTAAAGTTTCTGTATGAGTTTTATGGTCCCGCTTGAGACTTTCAGGTAAAGAATTAGCTCTTATGACACTGTCAATAGTAATTTTGATTTGTTCATCTTCTCCCTTAAGATAGTGTGCAGTGTCAGATACTGAAATAACGTGTTTACCATCTCCAAGATTTTCCAGATCATAATAATGAACTGGATTATATTTCTTAAGCCATATTAAGGGATATATAAAAAATATTCCCGAAATGAGAGCTCCCATATCTAGTTGTTCATTTCTTTTCAAGTTAATATATAAATCCTTATACCCATCTTTCTTAAACGCAATTGAAGTAGATGCACCAGCAGCTTTTCTATCGGAATATTTATATGGAGTTGTTCCAACGTTTTGTCCATTGACATAAACAGATGCAAAGCTGGGTGATGTCTGGAAAAGAGTCGTACTTGCACAGCCTGAAATCAGAATAGATAAGACAAGAAGTATGCAGATAGATTTTGTAATTTTGGTTGCTTTCATTGTTGACATTTATACAGCAAATAATATAACATACGATTTCGAATAATTAACAGCTTCGCTGGATTATTAAGAATTCAAATAAACTGCTCATTTAATTTCTTAAATTACAATCTATTATCAGATTAAGAATAAAAAATCCTTAATCTTGCTCTTTTCATGAAAGACTTTTAAGTCTGAAACAAAGCTACACCCTTGTTATGACAAAGTCAATTTTTTTAAAATAAATCAACTATTTTATTGACTATAAAGACAACCAAGCTTGCACCCGGATGGCAAAAACCGCAACATCGGCTGACCCTTCCGACCTAACAAGAACACTTTATTATTATCGATGCTCAATTTTAAATATATCATCATTTTTGTCACAAAATCGTCTAGTTGTACGCCTAACGAGTAAAAGTATATTTTGAACACATTCGAAGAGATATACACTGAAAACTACAAGACCATGTTTCGTGTTGCAACAAGAATGGTTGGCGATAGTGATGATGTTTCTGATATAGTTCAGGAAATTTTTATTGATTTCTTCAATAAACTAAACAATGGAAACATAATTCATCATCCAAAAAGCTGGTTATATCGGGCTACTATTAATAAATGCGTAGATAACCTAAGAAACCGGAAACGATTTCAAAATCTTGAATCTCTAGGTGAGTACAAAAGTGAATCCGGATTATTAGAGAACCAGGAGATGAAGGATGCCATAAACCTTGCGATTTCAAAATTGAAACCTCAAGAAAAAAATTTGGCAACCTTCTATAGCGAAGGACTATCTTATAAAGAGATCGCAGAAGTAACTGGCATAAAATTTTCTTCAATAGGGAAAATGTTATCACGTACATTAAAAAAGATGGAAAAAGAACTTAAAAATCAACGATATGAACTGTATTCATGATGATATAATTCAAAAATATATTGATGGAGAGGCTAATCCCGAAGAAATTACTTTAGTTGAAAAACATATCGCCATATGTAATACATGTGCGGTAAAAATTGAAAATCAGCGAAGGTTGGCAACCAATGTAAAAAAAGCAATTAATCTATTGGCAAAAGACTCAATAGAAATCCCGAAGTTTGCAATTCCCCCGAGGCATATTAAAAAGCACTATTTAACGACCAAAAGACTTTCCTACATCATTGCAGCTGCCTGTATTCTTCTATTCGTATTTGTCATTACTCAAAAGAAGGAAATGAAAAACCAGAATGAAATTATACTTGAGATTGGTTCTGCTATGGATGTCGATGCAAACCGCCCTGTAACACAACTTCCTTTGGTTATCAGTATAATTGACGCAAAAGGAAACATCTCTGAGTACTTTATAAAATAGTTTAAGTAACATGTATATAAACATTTAGCATAATTTAAAATCAAATAATATGAAAAAGCTATTATTTACCATTTTACTTGCAGTAATCGCATTGACGGCCTCTGCGCAGAAATTAATTGATGTATATAAAAGAGGAATCGTAAAACTCGTTCCCGATCTTGAATATGCTCAGGGTAACAATTGGGACAATGTTTTTAAGACTTATTATGATACAATTTATAGTACACCAATGGGCAATAGAAAATCTCTAAAAATATTGCCTGATGGTTCTGTTATTGTAAATCATACTTACAGGAATTTCTATTCAAAATTCTCTCCAACTGGTAAGTTTGAAAAGGAGTTTGGTATAATAAACAACAAAGGTGAACAGTATAAAAAAATCAATGCTATTGAAGGTATAATCAATAACAACACATTTTTTTCAGGTTTGGACAATATGGGGAATATGATTTGTTTCGACTTCAATGGAAATTATAAAAAAACTTTGAAACTCAATTATATGACCCGACAAATGATTCCACTACCCAATAATAAAATTGCTGTTGTAGGATGGGTAATATGGAGTAATAAATTTCGTGATTTTGTGTCGATAGTTGATTATGAAACCAATGAGGAGAAGGTTATTTGGGAATATTTTACAGAAAGACCCAGTGAGACAGCTCAAAGAACTCTATTTAATTATCCCTATAGGTTTAAAAAGGGAGGAATGATGAGTTGCACTACAATGCCATTTTCCAAAAATATTGGTATGAACTCACCTCCAAATATTGCATGCGTAGGTAACAAACTAATTATTGCAATTCCAATTACCGGCGAATTATTAGTGCATGACCTGGAAGGGAAACTTATTTCAAAAGACAAAATTGAATGGGCTAAAAACTACATCTCTGTGGATGAACAAAAAGAAATTCAACAAAAAGCAATTGAAAAATATAAAAACTCTAAATCAGAGAGTTTGTGGGGTCCATCCGATGAGATGAAATCTGCTTTGGAATATATGATAAAAGAAATGGAAATCGATCTGACTAAAATATCGGAACCCATACCTATGCCAGCTTTTTCAACGATAATAAAAGATTCTGATGGAAATTTGTTATTCTTTGAATACCCAAAAGAGGAAAATGCAAATAAGTTTAATGTATGGGTATATGAAAATGGCGGAAAATTTGTATGTCAGAGTAGCTTTATTTGTGATGAATATAACCTGGCCATAAATCCTTCTAAAATGGTCTTTAGTAACGGTTATATTTATGGTCTTCAACTCATGAAAAAGACAACTGGTGTTCCTTTAAGGTTAGTCCGTTTTAAAGTAACAAGCAATTAGCTTTTTATAAATCTAGAATGGCTCTAAACCAACGAACGGACCATGTTAAAAAACTATCTTAAATCAGCGCTCCGATTTATAAGGCACAATAAAGTATTTTACGCTTCCATTGATCAGCGGCTCTTCTGATAAGAATCTGCTTGATGATCAGAATTCCATTGTCCTCTCACGTGTTCTCGCAGAAAAGGTTTTCCCCGGGCAGAATCCTGTCGGACAGGAAATCGTCGGAGTGGTAAACAACGCTGAACAGGTTTTTATGGTACGGGGGGTATTCGAAGATTTACCTGAAAACTCAACTTTCAGGACACAGTGTTTACTGAACAGCAAGTGGACACTTGAACCCATTAATAAAACTTTCGGAATTATTAATGCTGATATGAACTGGACCCAAAACTTCTGGATTACCTGGGTTCTACTTTCAAAAGATTGTAATGTAAAAACTCTTGAAAATCAATTCAGAGCATTCGAGGTCAAAAATATTAGTGAAAAGCCGGTTTACCAGTATTCGCTGCAAAATTTAGGGGATGTTTACCTGGGTTCTGCAGATGTGGCAAATGCAGGAATTACGGGAAACAGGAGCAATGTCAGACTCTTTTCTGCCATAGCATTTCTGATTGTACTTGTTGCGGCAATAAATTATATCATTCTCTCAACTGCAGTATCAACAGGCAGACGATTGGAGATAGGTATAAGAAAAACTTTTGGTGCCATTAACAGGAGCATTAAAAATCAACT
>JAUYBT010000055.1 GCA_030692905.1 Bacteroidales bacterium | reverse complement strand
GGTTCCAACAGGGAGCTTTATCACAAGTATTCCAGCGATGAAAACCGGTTCGAGACCTATGAAGGACTTGCAACATTTACATACACACTGCTTTGCACTAATTCACCCGAGGAATACAAAACCAGGCTTTTCGAAAATCTCGACAGGGTTTACTCAATGCAATCATACTCGAGGTCATACGGATTCATTCATGGGGCTCTCTACGCCTCTCTTCTTTATGATAAAGGATTTGATTTACGTAAAATTCAGACAGATAATTTTGACCTCGGAAATGCAGTAAAAGAGCTATATAACATTGAGTTGCCGCTAATCTGCAGAGATGTGGCAGGAAGCCTGGCAGTAAATTATGATATTGATGCCATAAATAAGGAAGAAGAACAACGCTTGTCAGATATCAGAGAAAGTATACATAAACAGATCAGCACCTTTACAGAAAAACCTGTAGTTTTCCTTGAACTTGAAAGTCCCTATTTTGACTTCGAACCGGAAAATATCCATTCACTCGACACCCTGGGAACCCTCTACAGTTCAATGAGGATATCAGATAACTGGGGGAAGCTTACAGTCGATAAAGGAGGTTGCCTTGTTTCAAATAATTTTAAGTTTCTCCGGATTACTGCAAAAGGATTTAAAGCAGATAAAAACCATATTTCCGGAGAGGGATGGCTACTTATCCTGAATAACGACTGGGAACTTGTCCTTGTTGATCAGAATTATTTCGTCAGGAAGCTAATGCCATAGTCTATTTGTCTTGTTGTCTGATTGAATTAAAGACATTCAGACATTATAGATTTTTCAATTCTTTCATTCGTTCTTCCAGCGACTTTATCTTCGACTCCGCATCACTCTTTTTCTTTCTTTCCAACTCCAGTACATTGGCAGGAGCATTCTGAACAAAGCGCTCATTTGCAAGTTTTTTCATCACATTAACCAGAAATCCCCTGTTGTAATCCAGATCCTCCTGTATCTTTGCAAGTTCTCCTTCAATATCCAGTTTGCCTCCCAGAGGGATAGAATACTCCGTCGTTCCTACCATAAATGAGGCTGCTCCTTCCTGCTTCTCTTCAACAAATGACACTTCCGACAAATTACATAGTTTACAGATAACCGGAAGAAACTCACTATCGAAACTATCTTTGTCAGAGCGAACCAGAAGGCTAAGAGTTTCTTTATTTGGAATATCCTTACTTTTCCTGACGGTTCTTACTGCACTTATCGTCTCCTTAATGGACTCAAAGCTGGCAATCAGATCCTTATTGTATTTCTTAACTTCTGGCAATCGGGTCACCATTAGACTTTCACCATCCTTCCTTTCAAGAAGCAGTTGCCATATCTCCTCAGTAATGAATGGCATAAAAGGATGTATTACTTTCAGAAGCTTATCAAATACAGCGACTGTGGCATCAAAGGTAATCCTGTCGATAGACTTCTGATATTCAGGTTTGATGATCTCGAGATACCAGCCAGAGAACTCATCCCAGAACAATTTATATGTGATCATCAAAGCTTCCGAAATCCTGAATTTTCTGAAGTTTAAATCAATCTCATTTATCGATTTCTTCATCACCTCATCCATCCATTTCACTGCAACTTTCGATGAATCAGGTTGTTCGATATTATCGTCAACTTTCCAACTATTTACAAGCCTGAAAGCATTCCATATCTTATTAGCAAAATTACGACCCTGCTCAGGCAGACTGTCTTCATAAAGGAGGTCGTTACCTGCAGGGGAGCATAATAACATACCCACCCTTACTCCATCTGCACCATATTTTTTAATGAGGTCGAGTGGTTCGGGAGAGTTCCCCAGCGATTTGGACATCTTCCTCCTCTGCTGGTCGCGAACCAGACCAGTAAGATATACATTATTGAACGGCTTCTCTCCCCTGAACTCATAACCGGCAATTATCATTCGGGCAACCCAGAAAAATAGGATTTCAGGAGCCGTAATCAGGTCATTTGTCGGATAATAGTATTTTATGTCTGCATTCTCCGGATCGTTGATACCATCAAATGATGTTATCGGCCATAGCCACGCCGAGAACCACGTATCGAGAACATCCTCATCCTGACGCAGGTCGCTTTCATTCATTGAGGGTTTCCCGCTCTTTTTCCTTGCCATTTCAAGGGCTTCGGAAATATTACCTGCAACAACAAATTCGTTATTATCATAATACCATGCAGGTATCCTGTGTCCCCACCACAATTGACGGCTTATACACCAGTCGTGTACGTTCTCCATCCAGTGGCGGTAAAGATTTTTAAATTTTGCCGGATGTATCTGAACATCGCCTTTTAAAACAGCATCCAGTGCCGGTTGCGATAGCTCCTTCATCTTCATGAACCACTGAAGGGAAAGCCTTGGTTCAATAACTGCATTTGTGCGTTCCGAACGTCCTATCTTATTATTATAATTTTCAACCTTAACCAGGTTACCCCTTTTCTGAAGCTCCTTTTCAGCAAGTTCTTTTGCTTTAAACCTGTCAACACCAACAAACAAACCGGCCCTCTCGCTGATTGTTCCATCTTCATTAAAAACATCGATTGAGGGCAATTTATATCTGAGACCGATCTCGTAGTCATTAATATCGTGTGCCGGAGTAATCTTAAGGCATCCTGTACCAAACTCCGGATCAACATAACTGTCAAAAATAAACGGCACCTCCCGGTTAGCCATGGGCACAATAACCATTTTCCCTTTCAGATGTTTGTAACGCTCATCATCGGGGTTTGCACATACAGCTGTATCTCCGAGTATTGTCTCAGGACGTGTTGTTGCAACCATCACATACCCATCCTCTCCAACTATCTTATAACGAACATAATAAAGCTTTGATTTTTCGTCGGTATAATTAACCTCCTCGTCCGAAACGGCAGTCATTGCCTGCGGATCCCAGTTTACCATTCTTACTCCTCTGTAAATAAGCCCTTTATTGAATAGATTGACAAATACCTTTATAACGGAATCATATCTCTTCTCATCCATCGTGAAAAGAGTACGATCCCAATCGCATGAAACTCCCAGTCGTTTAAGCTGTTCGAGGATTATTCCGCCATGCTTATGAGTCCATTCCCAGGCATGGCCGAGAAACTCTTCCCTAGTGAGATCGTGTTTTTCAATCCCTTCTGCCTTAAGCTTTGCAACAACCTTTGCTTCTGTTGCAATTGATGCATGGTCAGTACCGGGCACCCAGCAGGCGTTTTTCCCCTGCATCCTTGCCCTGCGCACAAGCACATCCTGGATAGTATTGTTAAGCATGTGGCCCATGTGGAGTACTCCTGTAACATTGGGTGGCGGAATAACAATTGTATAAGGCTCTCTCCCGTCGGGAATGCTTTTAAAAAATCCATGCTCCATCCAGTAATTATACCATTTGCTCTCTGCTTTCCCGGGATCGTATTTTGAAGGAATGTCCATCGCCTTATTTTAGAATGTTTTTAAATATTTGAATTGCAAAAATAGAAATTTTAATGATACTATTAAAAGTTGAATATGAAGGGGAGAAAGGGAGAGTGGGAAAAGGGGTGAAAAATATCTGCGAAAATATACGGAATCAGCGGGAAATAGTTTTGGAATATTATTTGATGATTAAGATATCCGAAACAGCCCTTTCACTTGCTTGGTCAAACTTTTTGTTGTCGCATGGCATATTAACAATGCCGTTGAAAGGCTTTCCGGAGATCCACATTGTTGTTGAACCACCTCCGTCAAGATTAACAGCATCCTTACAGCGGAGTGATATCATTAGATCAGTCAACTCACCAAGTGTCATACCCTTTGCCTGGTCAGTTCTGCCATCGAGAGTTACAAGTATAATTTTATGGCTTCCTCTTTTGCCAATTGAAGTACGGGGATGCTTATTTACAACAAGTGATGTGGAGGGAAGTTGGATTTTTTCTTTTCCGGTTATTAATAAAGGCCCAGTAATCAGGACTTCCGTATACTCCGGATGACTATCGTACCAGCTGTTCGTCTTTGCCCGGTCAATTATAATATGACCATTTTTATCTATCAACACTGAGCCGGTCATATTGGCATTCCTTGTCCATTTTTTTGCTGTATCGGGATCTAAAATCAGCCCTCCTGTTCTGATGTAAGTTGCTGATCCGCCATCCCTGATATTAAAAAAGCCTGCGTTAACGGCCGCAAGAGCCCCTGCTTCAGTAGCCTGCTTGCTTACAATTATGTTATTCTTCGGATTGTAAGAAAGGAATATCTCTCTTTTATGAAGATTGACAATGAGGATATTGATATTCTGAGGAATTGAATCATTTAATACTGTATGTGCCAATTTCCAGGTAAGTCCGGGTGCAATTTTTTCCCGTTCCCAATGAATCTTTTTAAAACCGTTGATCTGACCATTGAGACCATGAGTAAATACAACCAGTGTAATAAAAAGATAGATTCTGAAAGTCGAAGCTCTTTTCATAAAAGAAAAAATATTACACGAAAGTACCAAATTTCATATTAACCAATATGGTCGTCTGAAATGAATAAATTAAAATGATGTCTTTAATATGATTTTTTTAACCATGGATTGCACGAAGTTACACGGATTTTATCCTCCGTGTTATCCGTTGTAAAATTATTAATCCATTAGAATAAGAAAAATCATTTATTCAGTATTCTATTTTATTTATTTTTGTCATGCAGTTTTATTAAGAGCTTAATACCAAAATAATATGCCATCAATATCAGACAAAGGCAAAGCAATGCCTGCATCACCAATAAGGAAGCTTGTTCCATACTCGGAAGAAGCAAAACGTAAAGGGAGAAAAGTCTACCATCTTAATATCGGACAACCTGATATCCCTACTCCTGAAGTAGCATTGAATGCACTCCGCAACATTGATCTGAAAGTGATTGAATACAGCCATTCAGCTGGCAACGAATCGTACCGCCGTAAGCTGGCAGCATTTTATCAGAAGATCGGAATTAATATTGACCATACCGAAATGCTGATCACTACAGGCGGATCGGAGGCAATAATATTTGCTCTTATGTCGTGCGTGAATCCGGGTGAAGAAGTTATTACGCCGGAACCATTCTACGCCAACTATAACGGATTTGCAACAACCGCCGGCATAAATATCGTTCCTGTAACATCATATATTACAGAAGATTTTGCCCTTCCTCCAATTAATGAGATTGAAAAAAGGATCACCGCAAAGACCAAAGGCATTATTGTTTGTAATCCTAACAATCCGACCGGGTATCTCTATTCGAAGGAAGAGCTTCTTCATCTGAAGGAAATAGTTAAGAAATATGATCTGTTTCTCTTCTCCGATGAGGCTTACCGTGAGTTTTGCTATGACGGGGCTGAACATTTCTCAGCAATGAATCTGGAAGGTATTGAGAATAATGTCATAATGCTCGATTCGGTATCCAAACGTTACAGCGAATGTGGTGTAAGGATTGGTGCACTGATATCAAAAAACAAAGAAGTGATCTCCACTGCTCTTAAATTTGCACAGGCGCGTCTCTCCCCTCCAGGTCTCGGACAGATTGCAGGTGAGGCTTCAATTGATACTCCTGATCAGTATTTCAAAGACGTAAACAAAGAATACACCGCACGTAGAAATTACATGGTTGAGGCTCTCAATAAAATACCTGGTGTCTATTGTCCTAAACCAAAAGGAGCGTTTTACACAGTAGTCAAACTTCCGGTTGATGATGCCGACAAGTTTGCACAGTGGCTTCTTGAAGAGTTTGAATATAATAATCAGACGGTCATGGTTGCACCTGCCTCGGGTTTCTACTCAACTCCCGGCTTAGGTAAGAATGAGGTACGCATTGCCTATGTCCTTAAAATCGATGACCTTAAGGATGCGATGATGATCCTTGCAGAAGCACTGAAAGTTTATCCGGGAAGGGTATGATATTGGTATCAGGCTTGAGATGTGGAGTGCAGGAATGAACACCTGTGGATAATCAAATGTTATATATCTTTTAAAGTCACTTAATAACATTTTGCCATGCTGGATATTACCCTACCTGATAAAAAAGCCGTTGAAAAGACCATCAAATCTGTTTTCAGACTGCTTTTCCCAATCACTAATTCTTATTCAGATACTGAAATAAAGAATAATCTCAATGATCCGCATAATCAAATGCTCAATATATTATCCGGTTTGACGGAAAAAAAAGAAAAGGTTACCCAACAATTTTTCAAAAATCTTGAGAATATAAAAAAAACACTTCTCAAAGACGCCAATTTTATTCTTGAATCTGATCCTGCAGCTACACAATTAATTGAAGTCATTGCCATTTATCCGGGTTTTTTTGCTATATTCTGCTATCGCATAGCAAATTCTCTGTCACAGTTATCGGTACCTCTGCTTCCCCGGATTATTACAGAATATGCTCATAAAGTTACAGGGATCGATATTCACCCCTTAGCAACAATTGGTTGTCCATTTTCGATAGACCACGGCACAGGCATTGTTATCGGTGAAACTGCACATATTGGAAACAATGTAAAACTTTATCAGGGAGTTACTCTTGGCGCATTAAGTGTAGATAAAAGTAAAGCATCTAAAAAGAGACATCCTACCATTGAAGATAATGTTATTTTGTATGCCGGCTGTACAATTCTGGGAGGGGAGACAGTTGTTGGCAGAAACAGCATCATCGGTGGCAATGTATGGCTCACAGAAAGTATCGCACCTTTCTCAGTGGTTTATCATAAAAGCGAAATAATTGTGAGAAACCAGAATGGTTTTCAGGAACCTATAAACTTTATTATCTGATATAACTTTTACAAAATTTTAATATTATGAAGGTAAATTCAATTCTTGAAACAATAGGTAACACACCTCATGTAAAAATCAACCGTCTTTTTAACCCTGATTTTTCAGTTTGGGTAAAATTGGAAAGAGCCAACCCTGGCGCCAGCATAAAAGACCGTATTGCACTATCAATGGTAGATGATGCAGAAAAAAGGGGGCTACTTAAACAACAAAGTGTAATTATTGAGCCAACGTCAGGTAATACAGGAATTGGACTGGCAATGGTGGCAGCAGTAAAAGGGTATAGACTTATTCTGGTAATGCCCGAATCAATGTCACTTGAAAGAAGAAAAATAATGAGCGCTTATGGTGCGGAATTTGTACTTACCCCACGTGAAAGAGGAATGAAAGGTGCAATAGAACGTGCCGGAGAATTGGTCATGGAAACACCAGACTCCTGGATGCCGATGCAGTTCGATAATCCTTCCAATACTAATATTCACAAAGATACTACTGCACAGGAAATCATCAATGATTTTCCTGATGGCTTAGATTATCTGATTACAGGGGTAGGTACCGGTGGACATATAACCGGATGTGCTGAAGTGTTAAAAAATAAATTCCCGAACCTGAAAGTATTTGCAGTTGAACCGGAATTATCTCCTGTATTGAGTGGGGGATCTCCGGGACCACATCCATTGCAGGGAATTGGAGCAGGGTTTATACCTTCAATTTTAAAAACAGAACTGTTAGATGGGATAATAAAAGTAAGCAAAGAAGAGGCATTTACTTTTGTAAAAAGAGCAGCCAAAGAAGAAGGATTGTTTGTAGGAATATCATCAGGAGCATCGTTGGCTGCAGTTAATCAAAAATTGAATGAATTTTCTAAAGGAGCAAAAATCATGACATTTTGTTATGATACAGGTGAGAGATATCTATCAACCGAAGGATTGTTCTGATTAAATATAACTTACACTATATTTATATCAGTCAAATCGAAATCAGTATAACAGGTATTTCTCCCTGATCTTAGAGAATTTTTCAAGCCCATCTTTCCATGTTTCCCTGATTTGTTTTGAAGTCATACCTTTTTGAATTTGTTCACGTAGAACCGGTCCACCTGCAAGAACATCGAAATAGGGTTTAAAGAACTTATCTTTGTTGGGGTAATCGTTATATGCACCTATTACCCAATCGAGATTAAGCTCCGGTTTTGGTACCAGTTTCTTTTTAAGTGCATCCCTGAGATCGGTTCCATAGCATTTAATCCCAAGTAGAAGAGGTTTTTTTGCGCCGGGAACGCTCTCCGGAATAAAACTGAATCCCCGGTCGGGCAGGTCAGGATTTCCGAATGTCTGGAACGGGAATGAAGTACCTCTTCCGCAAGAGATCCCAGTGCCTTCGAAAAAGCAGATGGAAGGATACAGGTAAACAGAGGTCTGGTTTGGGAGGTTTGGTGATGGTTTTACAGGAAGTTCATAAAGAGTTTTATGAGTGTAATTTTTACATTTAATAACAGTCAGATCGCATCTGACTCCACTTTTCAGCCATCCCTCTTCATTTATCATTTGAGCATATTCACCCACCGTCATCCCATGAACAATCGGCACCGGATCCATTCCCACAAAAGAGTTGTAAGCAGTATCGAGGACATTCCCATCAAAATAAAAACCGTTAGGATTGGGTCTGTCGAGTACAAGGCATTTCACACGATTTTCGGCACATGATTCCAGAACATAATGGAGAGTTGAAATATATGTATAGAATCGTGCGCCTACATCCTGCACATCAAAAATTACAACATCAATCCCTGCAAGATCACCAGTAGTTGGTTTCAGCTTCGTACCATAGAGGCTTATTAAAGTGATACCTGTCTCGGGATCCTTACCATTTTCAATCTTTTCACCGGCATCAGCCATATTCCTGAAACCATGTTCCGGGGCGAATATCACCTTGATATCGATACCTATTGATAACAGATTATCAACAAGGTGTGTCTTTCCTACCATGGAAGTCTGGTTTGCGACCACAGCAACTGATTTACCATCAATTAACTGCTTATACAGCTCAATCTGATACGCTCCTGGAATTGGATCCTTTTTGGAACCTAAACAATAAGCAGAAGAAGCAGATATAGTCAATGCAAAAAGCAAATATTTAAACCTTTTCATACGATAAGTTTTTTCTTCATGTAAATCTACTTAAATTTAAAAACTTTTCAATCAAATGAATTTACCATATTTCATAGCACATAGGCTCATAAAAGGAAGACGCGAAGGCACTTCATTTTCACGTCCCATAAATGTCATTGCCATAATCGGCATTGCAATGGGCCTTGCCGTGATGATACTTGCAGTATCCATTCTTACTGGCTTCAAAAAAGAGATCAGGGAGAAGGTTGTCGGGTTCGGATCTCATATCCAGATCATGAACTTCGATTCGAACATTTCATTTGAAACTACGCCAATTAGTGATACACAGGAATTTATTCCTAAAATAAAACAAATCCCGGGAATCAGACATCTTCAGGTATTCGCTACAAAGGCAGGGATCATAAAGACGGACGAGGATATCCAGGGTGTTGTATTGAAAGGGATCGGAAGCGATTTTGACTGGAGTTACTTCAGCAGTAATATGGTTGATGGTTCAGTGTTCACGGTCAATGATACCGGGCGCACCGATAAAGTGATCATTTCCAAAAAGATCTCCGATATGCTCAGGCTCCGTACTGGAGATTCATTTGTCATGCATTTTATCCAGGACCCTCCGCGCATGAGAAAATTCACGATCTGTGGCATCTACGAAACAAGCCTTGAAGAGTTTGATAAGATTTACGTTTTCTGCGATATAGGGCATATCAAGAGGCTCAACGGATGGGAAGATGACCAGGTCAGCGGATTTGAAATATTCATTGATGATTTTGATAAGCTCGATGCCATGACCATGGCAGTAAGGGATGCAATTGGCTATAAAATAACGGAGGAAGAGGCAAAGTTCAAAGTTACTAATATCAGGATAAAGTATCCCCAGATATTTGACTGGCTGAACTTTCAGGATATCAATGTTATCATTATTATTTTCCTTATGCTGGTTGTAGCAGGGTTTAACATGATATCAGGTTTGCTAATCCTTATTCTTGAAAAAACCAATATGATCGGTATTCTTAAAGCACTTGGCTCTGAAGATACTACTATACGCAGGGTATTTCTCTATCAGGCTGCATATCTTATCGGTAAGGGATTGTTATGGGGCAATCTGATTGGTATCGGACTGGCATTTCTTCAGCTTAAAACAGGGTTCATTACACTCGATCCGAGTTCATATTATATTAAAACTGTTCCTGTTAATCTTGAACTGGCCCATATTCTGTTGCTCAATGCCGGCACAATGGTTGCTATTATCATTATGCTTCTTGTTCCATCTCAATTAATAAGCAGGATTACACCGGTAAAAGCGATAAGATACGATTAGAAACTCAGGCAGAATACTGTCTCTTTGTTTGGAACTGATCTGACTTTCAGGTATCCCCCATGCACCCTCATGATCTGTTTTGAGATGCTGAGACCAATTCCTGACCCATTCTGCCTGGTAGTAAAGAATGGGACAAATATTTCATCAAGGTTTTCTTCAGTAATTCCCTGGCCATTATCAATGACACATATTTCAGGATGAAGGTTAATATCAGAACCTGCGACAATTATAATTTTTCCATTGGGATTATTTTCATTGGCTTCAAGAGCATTCTTTACAAGGTTTATTAACACCTGTGAAATCATGTTTTGATCTGCAAAAATTTCAAGATCAGGATCTTTCAGTGAGAAAGTCAATTCAATTCTGTTGCTCTTTCCAAGCGAACTATAAAGAATCTGTACCCGATTCAAAAGGTCAGCAACCTTAAACAATTTCTTTTCAGGTTCCGGCACACGGGTCAGCTTACGATACGATTCTACAAATGACATCAATCCTTTTCCCTGTTCCTTTATGACATTCAAACCCTGTAATGTTGTGACAATAGTTTTAGCAGTCACCTTTTCGGGTAAAACAGGGATCCCTTCTGTACTATAAATTCGTGAAAGACTTTCCGACAGGGAGGTTATTGGAGTGATAGAGTTCATTATTTC
>JAUYBT010000020.1 GCA_030692905.1 Bacteroidales bacterium | reverse complement strand
TGCCTATTGCTTGCTTAGTGTTTCTCGTTTCTAGTACCTGCCACTCACTAATTACTTTTATCTTTTTACTTTTGTCTTTTGTCTTTTTTTTGTTAATTTACCAATTATCTTTTTCATCTCCCCATACTGCTCCTCCATACTCATTACCAACCTGAGCTGAGCCCTGGCTCTCTGCAGATTATGAAGCTCGTGATGTGTTTTAAAATAGTTATCGCCATCAATAAAATCTGTAAGGAAGCGGACTGCAATTGTGTATGTAATTAACCCTGGGGCAAATGCAAGATATTCCTTTTCCACATCATTCAATGTCCCCCCGGTTTCAGAAAGAAATCCTTCCGAATATGCTTTGAAAAGATGTATATCCATTTTAATTTTTGAAAGATCTTTTTCATCTTCGGAAGCTGTATTTGTAACAGTCCTGATAGCATCGCCAAAATCATAATGGATATACCCTGGCATCACAGTATCGAGATCAATAACACAAAGCGCTTTATCGTTCTCATCGAGCAGTATGTTATTGAATTTGGTATCGTTGTGTGTGATCCGTAAAGGAATTTTTCCCTCTTCCCCCAACTTAAGTATAATCTTCATCTCCTCCGCCCTCTGAAGAACCTGATTTATTTCATCACTCACTGTTCCGACACGTCCAACAGGATTTTCTTTAATTTTAAGGTGGAATGTCTGAAGTCGCTTTTCGATATCGTGAAACCATGGAATTATTTCAAAAAGAGGACCTCCCGGCATGTCAGACAGCATCGCCTGGAATCGTCCGATAGCTTTTCCTCCTTCAAATGCCTTATCAGGGCTATCAACTATATTGTAAGAACGATGGTTGGAAATGAAGATGTACATTCTCCAGTAATTACCCTCCTTATCAATAATCCAGCTTTTGCCATCGCGGGAAGGGATGAGACTCAGGCACTCCCTTTTAATATCGGAACCGGGTACAGCTTTTAGTTTGTTTCTTAAATGAACAGTAACTCTTTCAATATTATGCTGAAGTTCCGGAATGTTTTTAAAAATCTTATTGTTGAGACGCTGAAGTATATAATCGTCCTTGTCTTTTTCAACGGTCACTATCCGGAATGTATCATGAATGTGCCCGCTACCATAAGGTTCCCCATTAAGGAAGGTACCATCCTTAACAAAATAGTCATATATTTCTTTCAGGTTGAAACCCATATTATTTCCCTGCTTTGTGACCTATAAAAGCATAATACATTATGATTATGTATGACGGGACACAAATCCAATATGCCAACTGGGTTGAAAAGCTAACAGCCAGTTTGCCATATAATAAAGGTAATAATGCACCTCCGGCAATAGCCATTATAAGCATAGCTGATCCGGTTTTTGTGAATCTTCCCAACCCGTTAAGTGCGAGTGGCCACATTGCCGGCCAGACAAGAGCATTGGCAAGTCCAAGAAGTGCAACAAATAAAACTGTGACGGGTAAAACAAGTTCGATAGACTTAAATGTCATAATGTCAATAAACGACATGGTGAAAAAAAGATGAGCCGGTACAAGTATGGCACCCAGCGAAAAAATAACACCAAGGATTGTACACATTTTTAATGCTGTAACCTGACTGAGATACTTCGGAATAAAAATAATCCCAATGAGGTATCCGAGTATCATACTTAATAAAGTGAGCGATGTAAAATATTTTGCAGACTCCATTGCAATACCTATAGACTGACCATACCTAATAATACTGTCGCCGGCAATAACTTCCACCCCTACATAGAAGAAGAGAGCAACAACACCGAGCAAAAGGTGAGGAAACTGCCAGATGCTTGTTTTTTTAGCATTTGATTCACCACT
This sequence comes from Bacteroidales bacterium, assembly GCA_030692905.1. Lineage (GTDB taxonomy): Bacteria > Bacteroidota > Bacteroidia > Bacteroidales > VadinHA17 > LD21. Next base: position 4,990 of record JAUYBT010000020.1, on the reverse strand, counting down.
TGCCTCATCTTCGGCATCTGTATCAACTTCAGGGAGATGAGCAAAACGTAATAAAAGACCAAGCAGAACCAGAATTACAGCCATTACAATATAGGGCATAATAACCCTGCCGGCCAGTTCATCAAGTAATCCGGCACGGGTAGCTGCATCGGCTGCCTGGGCAAGTTTTTCTTCAAGTACTTTTGAATCTTTCAGAATAATACTGGCCAGGATAATCGGAGCAATTGCACCGGCAAATTTATTTGCAATCCCCATTATGCTTATTCGCTTTGCGGCACTCTCGCGTGGTCCGATGATAGTTATGTATGGGTTTGATGCAGTCTGGAGAAGAGCTAATCCTGTCCCTTCAACAAATAATCCTATGAGAAACAGGCTGAAGGTTCTGCTCATTGCTGCAGGAATAAAAATCAGGGCGCCTGCTGCCATTATCCACAAACCCAGTGACATTCCATTTTTAAAACCGGTTTTTTTAAGTACCGCCGAAGAGGGCAATGCCATAACAAAATAGGAAATATAGAATGCAAAAGTTACAAAATAGGCTTGAAAATCATTTAGTTCACAGGCTGTCCTCAGAAAAGGTATGAGTATCCCGTTAAGCCATGTGACGAATCCGAAAATGAAAAAAAACAGACCGATTATGGTTATAGAAAAAATATAATCTTTTCTGCTGATGCCGTTTGAAGAATTGCTGGTTGTCATAACCTGAATTTTTATTTATGGTTTATTTTTACTCTCAATCTTTCAAAACTAATCTTTTTATCTGACTGAACCAAGAAAATAAATATTTGTTTTTTTAGTTCAAAAGTTATAGAACTGATCAGGATTTATTTTAAATTTGTTGAATGGAATATTCAAAATCAGAAAATATGTTAAATCAGGAAAAGCGAACCCGCGAAACTATTGAAGAGACCGGTAAAGTATTTGAGAAGTTTGGTCTGACCCCAATGCAGGGCAGGATTGTAGCCTATTTCACAGTGAGCGATCCTCCTGAAAAAACATTTGACGAGATGGTGAAGTATTTTAAAGCCAGTAAAAGCTCGGTGAGCAACTCACTGAACTTTCTTCTGCAGAATAAAATAATTGATTACAAGACATTTGCATCAGACCGGAAGCGATATTTTTTTATTACTGACTCATTCTTCAGAGTCTATTTCAAGAAAGTTCTGGAGAATGTTGTGGAATTAAAAGAATATGCCTACAGAACTGTATCTATGCGCACTCCTGAATATCCTATGGCCAGCGAAAAAATTCTGAATTGGATTGAAAATGCTAACAGGTTTCAGGAAACTCTTGAGAATACTCTGGAATCTATTCAGGGTGAAAAGATAGGAACCTCATTATAGCTTTATTTGTAACTAATAAGTGTCAAATGTGTTGGAGTCGAAAGTCGTACTTCGAACTTCCGACTTCGGACTTCGGACTTCGGACTGATCAGTTTTCTTTATTTAATCTTTTCCGGAAACTTCCTTCGATTTCATCCCAAGGTATCCGGCATGGTGTCTTTTTGCATAGTCGTTGGCATTGAAACCGATTTTTTCCATAAGAAGCACAACAAGCGCATCTCCGATAACTGTCATAATAGTAGTGGATGTGGTTGGGGTAAGACCCAGAGGGCAAACTTCAGCGGGAGCACCTGTCAAAATAAAACAATCGGCCTTTTGTGCCAATGGACTATACTCATTACCGGTAATTACAATTACAGGTATTAAAGGGTAGAGATTGTTTTTAAGATCTATCAGTTCAATTATCTCCCGTGTTTTTCCCGAGTTAGAAATAGCCAGCAGAACATCATTTTCCTGAAGAATTCCAAGATCACCATGCTGTGCTTCGCTCGGGTGAAGAAAAGCTGCAGGAGTACCTGTAGAGCTGAAAGTTGTTGCAATGTTATGTGCGATCTGACCCGCTTTTCCCATTCCACTTGTAACCAGCTTTCCATTCTTGCCATGAACCTGCCGGTGAATAATTCCGATCGCATCCTCAAAACTGTTGGTTATTGGAATTTTTTCGATGGCAGATGCTTCATTCTTAAATATTTTCCTTACTCTTTCTATCATAAATGTCTCATAAATAAACTTATGCCAAAGTTATAAAAAAAAATTACCGGTAAGTGAGAACTTTTGTTTTTCTGTGCGTCGCAATATTTATATTTAAAGTTATTTTTGTACAACACCGTCAACCGACAAAGAATGTTTAAACATGCTGCAGCCATAGGAATTGATATAGGACATTATTCGCTTAAAATAGCAGTTGTTAAGATGGAGGGTGAAATTGTTGCCGTACAATCTTATCCTCTTAATCTGAAACAGTCGAAGGATTATCTTATTGCTACACTTTTTGAAGCGATCCGGGAGATAAGGCAGACAGTAGCATCAGAGGGTATTAATCCTATCTGCATTGGTACAGCAGCCAAAGGATTTATTGATCATAAGTCAGGAATTGTTCTCGGACCCGATCAGGGTATCAAAAACTGGACGAATGTACCTTTGGCAAAAATAGTTAACCAGGAAACGGGGCTGCCCTCTTATGTCGGGAATGATGCTAATATGATGACAATTGCAGAGCATAAATTTGGTGTCGCGCAGGGTTTCAATAATATTATTTTTGTAGCCCTTCGCACAGGTATCGGAGGTGGAATAATAATTAATGGTAAGCTTTACAGGGGAGTCAATAATGCCGGAGGAGAGATAGGTCAGATGATTATAAATTATGACAAGGGAATTAGTAATACGGGAATAAAAGGATCATATGAGCATTTTGCTTCTGCATCAGCAATTGTCCGCAGGTATTATGAGGAAATAGGCGAATTTCATGATATGAAGAAAAAGACTCTGAAATGCAAGGAAATTTTTGAATTGAGCTATAATAATTCACCCGCAGCGGTTAAGGTGGTTAAAGAAAATGCAGAAATGGTTGGTGTCGGACTTGCTAACCTGATCACGATTTTTGCACCTGAAATTATTGTCCTCGGTGGAGGCATGTCAGAAGCGAACGATAACTATTTCACAATGATTAAGAAAAGTGCTTTTGCAAATTCACTTGAAAACTGCAGATCGGAGGTGAAGATCGAAAGAGCACAACTCGGGTCATCTGGTTCATTACTTGGAAGTGCATATTGGGGTATGACACGCCTGGCAGGGAAAAGTATCTGAGATGGGAAATAATACTCAAACAGCCGGTCTGCATTTGCCAAGGCGAAGCTCACAGACATATGTGATAGCAACCGCATTTTTTTCTCTTCTTGCAATTGTAGGATTCGCACTCTACGGTTTGCCATTCTTTTATGATTTTTTCATGAAGGAGTTCGGTTGGTCTCGTACTGTAGTAACTTCAGGAAATGCAGCAGGAAAAATACTTGTAGCTCCTTTGTTCGGATTTATTGCCGGCTGGCTGATCGACCGTTACGGGCCCAGAAGGATGCTGATGGCAGGTGCACTGATGACCGGTTCAGCTCTTATCGGCTTAAGCCTTATGAACTCACTGGGAATGTTCTACATGTTTTATGTTTTTATTGCATTGGGCTATGTATTTGGCGGACCACTGCCATGCCAGGTTCTGATCTCACGATGGTTTACTAAAAACCGTGGAAAAGCGATGGGTATAGCATATTTGGGCATTGGAACGGGAGGCGCACTGGTTCCTTTAATAGCAGCCGGACTTGAAAAAAATGTCGGCTGGCACCTCGCTTTGATGTCTCTTGGATTTCTGGTTATCGTGATTGCTCTTCCATTATCTTTATTTCTTAAAGACTCTCCTTTAAAACAAAATGTTGAAGAAAAAACTGAATCAGCTGTTCCTATAAAAAATATTTTAAGGAACCGGAACTTTTATCTTTTAGCCTTGGGTAGTATGTGTTCAATTGGTGCAGTGGGAGGGATCAACCAGCATCTGAAGTTGTATCTGCGCGACTTGAGTTTTACCCAGGCACAGGCTGCTCAGATAATGTCACTCGTATTATTTATGAGCCTGGGTGGAAGGGTACTGATGGGGATGCTTGCTGACCTGATTCGCAGAAAATATGTTATGATCCTGATCTATTTAATTGTTGGATCTTCCATACCTCTTCTTCTTATGCCCGATTTTCCCGGAAGGATATATGTTTTCGCAGTTATTTTCGGGATTGGGCTTGGAGGTGATTATATGATTATTCCATTAATGGCCGGCGATCTTTTTGGTGTAAGAACACTTGGAAGGGTGATGGGAATTATTCTTGTTGCAGACGGATTGGCAGAATCACTTACTCCTATGCTTGTGGGAGCTTTATATAATGATGTCACAAAAAGTTATTCACTCGGCTTTACTGTACTTATATGCATTGCACTTTCAGGCGCCTTGATTGTCTCTTTCCTTCAGAAAGATAAAACAGATAATGGAAATAAAACCGGGATTGAATTAAGTTAGATTGAACTAAATAACTTAAAAGAGACTGTCTCTAAATTGTTCATAACCACCCCGTCATGACCCAATGGGCATGACACCCCTCCTTTAAAAAGGAGGGGAAAGTTCTGATATACAATATTTTAATTTTCTCCTCCTCTTCAGAGGAGGAGTACCCTGACCGAAGTGTCAGGGGGAGGTGGTGGGCTTTTGAGACAACCTCTTTTTTGTGAACCTGGAGGGACTCGAACCCCCAACCTTCTGGTCCGTAGCCAGATGCTCTATCCAATTAAGCTACAGGTCCAAATTATTAGAGCGCAAATATAATAATATTTGTAAAATACTCAGTACTTAAAGTGAGCTAAAGTTTGGAGTACTTAAATTTGAAGCAGTTGAAAGAGTTAGAAAGTTGAAGATGAATATAACTCTAAGTATTTTAGGCACTTTAGGCACTCCAAACTTTTTATTTTCAGGGATATTAATTACTTTTATTTGTTATAATCAGAAAACAATGTACTTTGTACATTGTTGATAATCAAATATAAACATATTAGATATGAAAAGGACAACTGGCATAATCGTAAAAATATTGCTTGGAATTATTTTGTTAATTCTT
>JAUYBT010000255.1 GCA_030692905.1 Bacteroidales bacterium | reverse complement strand
TTAACTATGACCAGCCATTCTTTCTGGTTGGAATTTTGATTCATCTATCGGTTTTGTTTTATGGCAGACAAAGATGGAAAAAAATCGGATAATTTTTTAAAAACCAGTTTAATATCATACTAATGATGTCTTTATGAAGCTCAGTACCCCTTAAAGTCGTGGTGACATGAAGAATTGCCACTAAGGCGCAAAATCACAAAGGCTCACAAAGTCAGGAAGTTATGCTTTTCGAAAAATTTATCTGGTGTTAACAAAATGTTGAAAACCACGAAAAAAATGTTTACAATTACATCTTTCACTACCTGTAGCAGTAGTGCATAAATAGTAAATTTGAAACTCAAAATATAACTCAAATAATTAAAGATAAGAGATGGGAAGGATTATAGCAATAGCGAATCAGAAGGGTGGTGTTGGGAAGACAACAACAGCAATAAATCTGGCGGCAAGTCTTGCCGCTCTTGAGAAAAAGGTGCTGATTGTTGATGGTGATCCACAGGCAAATGCAACTTCAGGGATAGGAATCGATACAAGGCAGATAAGATGTACAATATATGATTGTCTGATAGACGGGAAAAAGCCAAGTGAAGCCTTAATGGCCTGTGAAGTTGAAAACCTTTCAATAATACCCTCAAATATAGACCTGGTAGGCGCTGAAATTGAAATGCTTGACAGGCCCGGGAGAGAAAAGATACTTAAAGAGGTCCTTAAGAAAATCGAAGGAGACTATGATTACATTCTCATTGACTGTTCTCCGTCGCTCGGACTGCTTACCGTGAATGCCCTTACGGCATCACATTCGGTAATAATACCGGTTCAGTGTGAGTATTTTGCTTTGGAGGGACTCGGCAAGCTGCTTAATACTATAAAAATAATTCAGAATAATCTTAATCCGGATCTTGAGATCGAGGGATTCCTTCTTACTATGTATGACTCCCGGCTCAGGTTATCGAACCAGGTTGCTGATGAGGTAAATAAGCATTTCCAGCAGATGGTTTTTAAAACAATCATTCAGAGGAATGTCAAGCTTTCTGAAGCACCAAGCTTTGGTCAGCCTGCTATTCTTTATGATGCCGATTCAAGAGGTACAGTCAATTATCTTAATCTTGCCAAAGAGCTGATTGAGAAACAGGAAACCAGAGGGAAAAAGTAGTTAACAGAACTTATTAATTACCGGAAATAGTAATGAATATGACAAAGAAAAATGCGTTGGGAAGAGGTCTTGGTGCATTAATAGATGGTGTGGAGAAAGAGGTTCTTGAAAAGAAAGTTGAAGCCAACCTTGATATATCAGTCGATTCGATAGAAGCTAATCCTTTTCAGCCAAGGATGAGCTTTGATGAACAGTCTCTTGAAGAACTTGCAACATCAATAAAGGAACTTGGTATTGTTCAGCCACTTACAGTACGTGAGACTGGTAATGGCAGATATCAGCTCATTGCCGGTGAAAGGAGACTCAGGGCTGCGCGTCTGGCAGGACTTACTCATGTACCTGCTTATATCAGAACAGCTGATGATCAGGCTATGCTCGAACTTGCACTGGTAGAGAATATTCAGCGCGAAGACCTCGATGCAGTGGAGGTCGCAATAAGTTTTCAACGACTCATAGAGGAGTGCAAGCTTACCCAGGAGCAGTTGAGCGACAGGGTTGGCAAACAACGGTCAACTATAGCAAACTATCTCCGCCTTCTCAAACTGCCGGCCGAGATACAACTCGGGATTAAGAACAAACACCTGATGATGGGCCATGCCCGGACACTCGTCAATATAGAAGATCCCAAAAGGCAAATCAATGTTTATTATCAGATAATTGACGGGGAACTGTCTGTACGACAGGTAGAAGAGCTGGTAAGGCAACTTCAATCGGAAAAAATCAAAGACCCCGGAAAGATTGAAAAGAGGAGGAAACTCAATGATGATTTCACTCAGCTTTCAAACCATCTCAATAAGTTATTTTCAGCTAAAGTAAACTTCAGAATAAACGAAAAGGGGAAGGGTAAGATCGTTATCCTATTTGAAAGCCCTGAAGAAATGGAGCGCATTTTAGGGGTATTTGACCGCCTGAACTCCTGAAAATAATTATCTTTATCGCGCGTTATACAGGTATCTGGCGATTAATGCCGGTTTGTTTTAATTTGAAGACATTTCAAAAAATACTGATTATACTAATTCTGCAAATGTTTTGTATTCAGCAGAACATATTTGCACAGGATACAATACCTGTCAAAAAGCCTGAGAAGCATAAATTTCAGGCAGAACCGCTGAAAGCAACCATGATGGCTGTTGCATTCCCTGGCCTTGGACAGATCTACAACAGGAAATACTGGAAAATTCCCCTGGTATATGCCGGCTTCGGAGGGCTTATATATAGCGCAGGGTTCAATTCATCGAAGTATATCGAGTATATGAAAGCTTATCAGGACTTTACAGATGCAGTTCCGGAGACAAAAAGCTACCTGGATCTGATCCCTGACGATGCTCCATCTTATGACCCTGTTTTGTTTCCTGATTCTCATAATCCCTCAAGGGCGTCATATTGGAAAGATCGGATGCTTCAGGGTGTTGACCATTACAAGAGATACCGCGATCTTTCGTATATTGGCATCGCAGGATGGTATCTGATATCGATTCTTGATGCTAATGTTGATGCCAGCCTTTTTAATTACGATATCAGTGAAAATCTTGATATTGCTGTTTTTCCTGTTCAGTTGTCTTTGCCAGGAGGTTTTACTGGAGCAGGACTAAATGTGAGCATGAAAGTAATTTTTTAACTTATCTTTTTTATTATGAGATTTTCAACTTTACTTATAACATTATTTTTTGCATTTCTGAATGCAAATGCATCATCAGTTTACGATACGATTATCATAAAAACTGATAATAGTTCTGAAAGAATTACACGAGATCTTGACAGTCTGACAAGTACATGGTATGTTAAAATGGCTATTAAAGACAATCCCGGTGAATTCCAGGGCGATACAATTGGATTGCAGTATCCTGATTCTGTGTATTATACCCGGTTAAGCAAGATTAATTCAATTATCCTCCTTCCGTACAACAATATAATCAGGAACCATATTCATGTTTATACAATTAAACAGAGAGAGAAATTCTGTGCAGTACTGGGGTTGAAGGATTATTATTTCCCAATGATCGAAGATGTATTCGATTCTTATGGACTTCCTGCCGAACTAAAGTATATGGCGGTGATTGAATCGGCTCTCAATCCAGGTATTGTTAACAGCCGTTCCGGAGCTACTGGTCTCTGGCAGTTCATGTACAGTACCGGCCGCATGTACGGACTTACCATCAACTCTGTTGTTGATGAACGCAGGGATCCATTAAAAGCTACTTATTCAGCTGCAAAATATTTAAAGGATCTTTATAAGATATATAATGACTGGACTCTTGTTATTGCAGCTTACAACTGCGGACCAGGTAATGTAAACAAGGCAATCAAAAGATCTGGTAACAAGAAAGATTATTGGGGGATATATGACAGGCTCCCCAGGGAAACCAGAGGATATATACCTCAGTATGTTGCTGCAGTATATGCTATTAACTACTATCGGGAACATAATTTAGTACCGTTACCACTTAATATTCCTGTTGCTACCGACACCATAATGGTTAATAAAGATATTCATCTCACACAAATTTCGGAGGTAATGGGAATACCATTAGGCGAACTTCGTACACTGAATCCTCAATATAAAACTGGCCTTATTCCCGGATCCTCAAAACCATTTGCACTTACACTTCCTATGAACCATCTGGGCGATTTTATTGATTTGAATGACACAATAAGGGGTTATAAATCAGATGTTTATTTGAATAAGTCAAACCTTATAGCTGATCCCTCACGCACATCATACCTGCCTGCAGATATAAAAGGTAGAACAAAACTTAACTACACAGTCCAGAATGGTGACAACCTTGGGTACATATCTGAATGGTACAGGGTTGGATTGTCAGAACTCAGGTATTGGAATAATATTTCCCGCAATACTATCAGAGTAGGTCAGAAACTTGTTATTTATGTTGATCCTTCAAGATCTGAATACTTTTCAAAGATCAATTCAATGTCGTTTGCCGATAAACAAATGATGATAGGAAAAACAGTTCCTTCTAATTCACAGTCTGTATTAGCCAAAGCACCTGTTGAATCGGAGGGAGAGTTTATTACATATACAGTCCGTTATGGAGATACAATCTGGGATATTGTTAAAATGTTTGATAACGTTACTACAAGTCAGGTACTTGCATTGAATAATATTTCCAAGCCGGGTAAGATACAGGTTGGGCAGAAGCTGAAGATCAAGAAGAAGAGCTGATTCTTTTTATAATATATGCGCCCCTTAAGGTCATTTTTATTATTACTGATCTTTCTGGCCTGTTTTACCGGTCTTCATTATATTTTTCCGGCAAGTCAATTATTCCCGTCAATTTATGAATTTGTCCCGGCTAATCTGATAAATGAATTATTTTCAGACGATAAGGCTCTTAATAGAATTCATGTTGAGCAGATAGCTGATACAACAAATACATCACCGGCCGATACCATCACTCCGGTTGATTCTGTTACTGCAACTATTGAAAATTTGTCAGTTAATCCATTGCAGGGATTTCTGGATACACTAAGATATTCCGGGGGACAGCTGAGGATTATGTATTATGGTGATTCACAGATCGAGGGCGACCGCATCACTTCTTACCTCCGCCAGACCTTAAGGAAAGACCATGGAGGAGCAGGTCCGGGACTATTTCTTCCACTTATGCCGGTTATGTACACAAAATCTGTCTGGCTCCGGTCATCCTCAAACTGGAAAAGGTATAATTATCTCTCTTATAAAGCAGGTGAAATATCACACCGCAATCTTGGTCCCTTCATGGCCATCTGCCGCTATCTACCCGAAGGAGAGAAAACATCAGTTCCTGAAAAGGCATTCGTGAGGATCAGACCTTCGAATGTTGCAGATAGTGCTTCGTCTGAGTATGATATTTTAAGAGTGTTTTATGGCAATACGGAAGATGTTGTAAATGTTGTAATTAAAGCCGGTGCTAATGAGATATTTGCAGATACATTAAAGAAGGGTAAGGACTTTAATGAGATTACATGTCCGTTAAAAGGAGCAAAGGAAATACTGATTGAATTTACAGGAAAAGTGAGCCCTGATATTTACGGAATCAGCATCGAAAGCAAAGCTGGTATAATGGTAGACAACATTCCCCAGCGGGGAAGTGCCGGACTTGAATTTACCATGGTTGGCAAGGATAACCTTGCTGAGTCATACAAAAAGCTATCACCCGACCTGTTTATTCTGCACTATGGCCTGAACATTGTAAAGAATGTAAGAGAAGATTATTCATATTATCAAAAAGGACTGGGAAGACAGCTTTCACTCCTTAAGGAGATTGCTCCATTCACCCCGATATTGGTTATCGGAGTTACTGATATGGCAGTAAATGAGGGAGATAGCATAAAATCATACCGGAATATTCCCGCAATAATTGATGCTCAGAAACAAGCTACACTGGAGGCTGGTGTAGCTTTCTGGGATTCGTATAGTGCCATGGGAGGGAAATCGTCAATTATTAAATGGGCGGAAAAGAGGCCTCCTCTTGCCCGGAAAGACTATGTTCACTTTACATATCCGGGAGCAGATACGTTTTCGAAAATATTAGCAGATGCACTGTTTTCAGTCAGGGAAATTGATACGAACCGGCTGAAATATGTTAGTATTCAGGCAGATACCATTATTCAGACTCAATCTGTATCTGAAGTTAAAGCACAGGTGGCTATTGAAAGTAAAAGTTTATTTAAATCAGTAATATCACAGTTATTCAAATATAATCCCGATGAACCTTTAATCTTTTCAACTCCGGCTTTTTGGCTCTTCTTCCTCCTGGTACTTGCAGGATATAGTCTGATCTATAAGAAGTTGTTTATCAGGAATGCATATCTCTTTCTCGTAAGCCTTTTTTTTTATTATAAATCCGGGGGGCTGTTTTTATTTCTTCTGATCTTTGTTACACTCATTGATTTTACCTGCGGATTACTTATCCATCATTCCAGGACAAAATTCATGAGACGGCTTTTTATCCTTCTTAGTATTATCTCCAATCTGGGAATACTTGCTTATTTTAAATATACCGGTTTTTTTGTGGAGACGATAAACGATCTGCTTGGAACTGATTACCGTGTATATGATTTCCTTTCTGCATTTTCAAATTCAAATCTTGGTACTTCCTTTAATATCAGTAACATAATTCTTCCTGTTGGCATTTCATTTTTTACTTTTCAATCACTCAGCTATACAATTGATGTATACAGAAAAAAGATGGATCCGGTCAGAAATATTATTGATTTTGGTTTTTATGTTTCGTTTTTCCCCCAACTTGTTGCCGGTCCTATTGTAAGAGCTTCTGAATTTATTCCTCAGTTATATAGTGAGTTCCATCTTGCAAGGAGAGAATTCAGCCATGCTTTGTTCCTGATCTCAAAAGGATTGATAAAAAAGATAATTATTTCCGATTTTATTGCAACAAACTTTATCGACAGGGTATTTGATGCGCCTTCCATATATTCAGGTTTCGAAAACCTGATGGCAGTGTATGGATATGGTCTGCAGATTTATTGTGATTTTTCGGGTTATACCGATATTGCTATCGGATTAGGACTTATTCTTGGATTCCGGTTGCCGATCAATTTTAATTCACCGTATAAGGCAGCAGGCATTGCCGACTTCTGGAAACGATGGCATATCTCTCTCTCACGTTGGTTAAAAGATTATCTCTATATTCCATTAGGAGGGAACAGGAAAGGTAAATTCCGGACAAACATTAATCTGATAATCACAATGTTACTTGGGGGGTTATGGCACGGAGCAGCGCTTCGGTTTGTCATTTGGGGAGCGTTGCATGGCATTGGGCTTGTGATCAACAGAATCTGGAACTCTATTTTTGGAGATCGTCTTAAGCAGGGTCGGGTTGGCCGGGCAATAGCTGTTTTCATTACGTTCCAGTTTGTAAGCTTCTGCTGGATATTTTTCAGAGCTCCCGACATGGATAGTGTTAACACGATGATTAAACAGATTTTTGAGAATTTTTCACCCGGATCGTATATGACTGTTCTCCCGGCATACAGCAGTGTCTTCCTTTTGATAGCTGTCGGGTATATAATCCATTTTCTTCCGGAAAGGATTAAAGAGTCATACAGGGGGCTGTTTATCAGAATCCCGCTGATCGCTCAACTGGTTGTTATAATTCTGGTAGCAATACTGTTATATCAGATGAGGACAACCGAAGTTATTCCGTTTATTTATTTCAGGTTTTAGAAAACTATACCTCACCCCCTCTTATCCCCTGCTCCCAGGAGAGCGGGGGAGGGATTTAGGGAGAGGTTAATTTAGAAAATGAGTCTTCTTATCATTAAAGATAAATTGAGTTATCCCTGTTTTCAGTGATAAACGGGGCAATAGCCCTATTATAGATTCCTTGTACATAGGCAATTGCCATTCCGTAGTTGGTGACCGGCACTCCGGATTTAATCGCCGTCTGGAGCCTGTTATGAAGCTGTTTTCCTGTTATCATGCAACCGCCGCACTGTATAACCAGCGAGTAGTCTGTTATAGGCCGGGGTAAAATATCGAGGCCTGCCACGACATCATACTCAATTTTTTTGCCAGTAAAACTGGTTATCCATCGCGGGATCTTCGTTCTTCCTATGTCGTCGCACGACACATGATGTGTGCATGATTCAAGAAGAAGAACCCTGTCACCATCTTTTAATTCAGATATTTTTGGAGTTCCTTTAAGATAGTTATCAAAATCACCTTTAAACCGGGCAAGCATGATGCTGAAGCTGGTCAGTGGAATATCGTGAGGAATAGAGGCATCGGCTTTTACAAATACCTGTGAATCGGTGATGGCAAGTGCAGGTTTTATTTTTGTCTTTTTCAGGAAGGCATCAACTTCCCTCTCTTTCAAAACAATAGCAACAGCATCGTTGTCAAGAATATCCCTGATGGCCTGTACCTGTGGAAGGATCATCCTTCCTGCCGGGGCTTCAATATCGATAGGAGTTATTAATATAACTATATCTCCATAGTTGATAAGATCACCGAGAAGAGTTGGCGTTTTAAATGAGTGTTCCGGGATTGTGATCCGGATAAGGTTGATAAGCTCCTCATAATTACGTTTATCTATTGAGGAAAACTCAAAGAGCGAAGTTCCGGTGATGGAAGATATTTTATCTTTAAAGTCAACTGTAGGCTCTTCAATATCTGATTTACTGTGTATTACAATAAAAGGGAGATTATGGTCACGGAATTTTTTTATAAGTTCATCTTCATATTCACCCCATGAATTATTAGTTACTACCAGGAGGGCAAGGTCGATAATATCGAGTGTTCTGATGGTCCGATCCACTCTTTTCTGTCCAAGATCCCCCGAATCGTCGATACCTGCAGTATCGACAAGTATTACCGGACCGAAGTCTGTTATCTCAAATGATTTTTTTACCGGGTCGGAAGTGGTTCCGGCATGATCGGATACTATTGCAATATCCTGACCTGCAAGACAGTTAATAAGGCTGCTCTTACCATTATTACGACGTCCGTAAATACCGATATGCGGTTTTGACTCTCTTCCTTTGTCCAATCTGTGAAGGAATTTGATGCAAAAATAATAAATTATAGATCAGAGAGGATTAAGTATTGGTTCCGGAAACAGGCCGAGCATAGGCATGCACATCATTTCCTGTAATTTCATTAGGGCAGAGGATGATCATTCTTTCAAGAACATTCCTGAACTCTCTGATATTTCCGGTCCATTGGATTTTTTGGAGATCCTTGATCGCATCATTATTAATTATCTTCTTGCTCATTCCGTATTCGTTGCAGATCAATGTGTTAAAGTGTTCTGCAAGAAGAGGGATATCATCCACTCTTTCATTTAGTGAAGGAACATGAATCAGAATAACACTGAGCCTGTGATACAGATCTTCTCTGAATCCGTTATTTTCAATCTCCTTTTTAATGTTCTTATTTGTTGCGGTTATTACCCTTACGTTAACGTGAATATCTTTGTCGGAACCAACCCTGGTGATCTTGTTTTCCTGGAGAGCTCTTAATACTTTTGCCTGGGCTGATAGGCTCATGTCGCCTATTTCATCCAGAAAAAGTGTTCCTCCGTTTGCCTGCTCAAATTTACCAATTCTTTGTTTGATGGCTGATGTGAATGAGCCTTTTTCGTGACCAAAAAGTTCACTTTCAATAAGTTCAGAAGGGATAGCTGCGCAATTGACTTCAACAAACGGACCTTTTGCCCTGTTGCTTTTTTCATGTATCTGGTGAGCTACAAGCTCTTTCCCGGTTCCGTTGGCTCCGGTAATAAGTACTCTTGCCTCAGTAGGAGCAACCTTTTCGATCATTTTTTTGACCTGTTCAATTGCTTCCGATTCACCGACGATCTCGTACCTCTTGCTGACCTTGTTTTTAAGAACCTGGGTCTGGGTGATAAGGGTTGACTTATCAATGGCATTGCGGATCGTAATAAGGAGCCTGTTAAGGTCAAGGGGTTTCTCAAGAAAATCGTATGCCCCCTTTTTTATTGCTTCCACAGCTGTGTCGATGTTACCATGCCCTGAGATCATAACAACAGGCGTATCAGACGATGTCTCAGATATTTTACAAAGAACCTCAATGCCATCCATCTTAGCCATCTTGATATCGCAGAGAACTATATCATATGAATTGACAGAAAACATTTCAAGACCTTTTGGTCCGTCTTCAGCAAGGTCAACTTCATGTTTCTCATATTCAAGAACCTCTTTCAGAGTGTTACGGATTGCTCTTTCATCATCAATAACCAGTATTTTCGACATTTTCTTATTATTGGTGCTTTCATCACATTTCGAAGAGGCTTCAGGCATCGGGCTACAGGCATCAGAATTTTAAAAATCATAATAACCTGTCGCCTGTCGCCTGTCGCCTTTAGCCACTGTACCGGAGCCACTTCCACATCTCTTTCCAGGAGGTTTTCTTTCCATACATAAGGATACCTGTGCGGTAAACCTTTGCAGCCATCCATA
This sequence comes from Bacteroidales bacterium, assembly GCA_030692905.1. Taxonomy (GTDB): domain Bacteria; phylum Bacteroidota; class Bacteroidia; order Bacteroidales; family VadinHA17; genus LD21. The sequence goes on along the minus strand of JAUYBT010000255.1, from coordinate 8,566 downwards.
CAAATCCCATAAATGTTACCAGCATTAAGACCATTGAAACGGCTATCTGCCAGTAAGGTACACCAAAAGGAATACGTGCCATCATTACGATGGGAGAGGTAAGCGGGATCATTGAGCACCAGAAAGAGACAGAACTCTCCGGGTTTTGCATTGTCGCAATTGCTACCATCAGTGCGAGTATTATTGGAATTGTAACCGGAAGCATAAATTGCTGCGTCTCGGTTTCGTTATCGACTGCCGATCCGATTGCTGCAAAAACTGATGCATATAGAAAATAGCCCGTAATAAAATAAAAGATAAAACAGATTATTATCAAACCCCATGGCTGATTCATTGCGTTGTCGAACATTTTGGATATTTCGGCAAGCTGTGGTGAAATATCTGCAGTTTGTGTTGTTCCGGCAACCTGCTGATCACCTGACATTAAATTCTGTGAAACTGATTGTGTGATTTCAGTCGGTTCGCTCTTTTGCAGGATAGTAGTTTTAAGAACAGTTACAGCTGCCATAGTCAGGAATATCCAGATCAGGAATTGTGTAAGACCAACAAGCGCAATACCTACAATTTTCCCCATCATTAACTGTACCGGTTTTACTGAGGAGATAATAACCTCGACAACCCTGCTGGTTTTTTCTTCAATTACTCCCCTCATAACCTGGGCTCCGAAAATGAAGACCAGCATGTACATCAGGAGACCAAAAATGTAGGCCAGTGCCATTGCTATTCCTGTGCTTGTCTCTTTTACTGAGCCTGACTCATCAATCTTAATTGTCTGAATTGAGACATTTGTCTCGATGTTTTTCATTATTTCATCGAGATTATCAATTTTGTAAGAGAGTAATTTTTGCCTTTCAATCTCCTTTTTAAGGGACCTTTCAATATCTTGCAGGAGTCCGATAGGAGGTTGTTTCTTCGAGATGAGCTGAATAGCATTAGGAGTATTTACCAGCTCGGGCGAAATATAGAGAATACCATAATAACCTTCATTTTCAAATGTCTTTTTCAGGTCTTCAACTCTGGTATTTTCAAGGTACACATATTCTGCATCTTTAGTGTTTTTTATAACTCCTTTAAAAAGATCAGAATTATCTTCAATTACAGCAATCTTTTTAAAATCACCATCCTCGTTCATCATCAGTAATGGAAGCAGGACAACCAGAGCTGCCATGAGAAGCGGAGCAAGAATAGTCATAATGATAAATGATTTTTTTCTTACCCTGGAGACATATTCTCTTTTAATAATAACAGATATCTTGTTCATAATATGAAGGTTACTATGTTAATTGTCAGTTTTAATTACGGGCTTCAATTACCCTTATAAATATCTCGTTCATTGATGGAAGAGCCGGGTTAAAAGAGATAATATTACCCGATTTCATCACTGTCTGAAGGATATCATTTGTATTGATATTGCCGGTCATCTTCATCCTGATAATACTTTTGTTATTGTCTTTATGCTGATTAAGGATATTATATTGACCATTACCCTCTATTTTCACATCGCCGTCAAAAACAAGATCATATTCGTTGGCAGCCCATTGGCTCCTGATCTCATCCACACTACCTTCAAGTATTGTTTTTGCTTTATCGATAAGTGTGATATTATCGCAAAGCTCTTCAACGGATTCCATGTTGTGGGTTGAAAAAATTATTGTGGCTCCTCTTTCCCGCAGGAAAAGGATCTCATTTTTAACAATATTGGTATTAAGAGGGTCAAATCCGGTGAAGGGCTCATCGAAAATAAGAAGTTTAGGTTCATGGAGTACAGTTATTATGAACTGGACTTTCTGTTGCATTCCTTTTGATAATTCTTCGACTTTTTTCCCCCACCAGTCGATAATATCAAGTTTTTTAAACCAGTACTTAAGTCTTTTCATCGCTTCAGCTCTTGAGAGTCCTTTGAGCTGGGCAAAGTAAAGAGCCTGTTCTCCTATCTTCATTTTTTTATATAAGCCTCTTTCTTCCGGCAGGTAGCCGATGACCTGGACATCATCAGGCATCAGTTTTTTGCCATTAAGGAATAACTCACCGGAATCAGGTCCGGTTATCTGGTTGATGATCCTGATCAGGGTAGTTTTTCCGGCACCATTAGGTCCCAGGAGTCCGTAAATGCATTGTTCCGGTACCGAAATGCTGACATTATCAAGTGCCAGCTGGTTGCCGTATTGTTTTGTGACATTCTTTGCTTCAAAAAGTGCCATAAGGAATGATATTTAAAATTTAAGAATTGTAAATATAAAAAAACTCTATGAAACTCTGTGCTTCTCTGTGTAAGTTCTTATTAGACAGTCCTCTTCTCTTCTTCTTTTACCTCATCCCCCTGCCCCCTTCTCAACTCCCACGAACTCACCCCCCTACCCCCTCTCTAATTCTTAGAGAGGGGGAGTAATGCATTGAATATTAGTCAATTTCCCCCTCTTTACGAAGTAGAGAGGGGGAAAAAGAAAGGGGGTGAGTACATGAACTTATTCTACTCAAAGTATCCTCTCATCCTGTCGAAAAAGCCTTTATCATTTTTATCGGGATTTGGAGTGAAAGATTCGGAGTCTTTGAATTTCTCGAAGATCTTCAGTTCATCCTTGTTCATACTTTTGGGTATCCAGACATTAACATTGACAAGCAGATCGCCTCTCCCATATCCATTAACTTCAGGTAACCCTTTTCCTCTGAGCCGCAGGATTTTACCGGATTGGGTGCCAGGTTCTATCTTTATCTTAACATTATTATAAACAGTCGGCACTTCAACGTGAGTACCGAGTATTGCATCAGGGATACTAATAAATAAATTATAAATGAGGTCGTTCCCCTCTCTTATCAGTTCGGGGTGTTCCTCTTCATCAATTACCACAAGCAGGTCGCCATTAACTCCGCCTCTCCTGGGAGCATTTCCTTTGCCACCTACTGTCAACTGCATTCCTTTACCGACACCGGCCGGGATGTTGATTTTAATTATCTCTTCTTTCTGTATAATACCTTCTCCGTAACAAGCAGTACATTTTTTAGTAATAGTCTTGCCCTCTCCACCGCATGAAGGGCACACCGAAGACGTCTGCATCTGGCCAAGCATTGTATTGGTCAGTCTTGTAACATGTCCCGAGCCATAACAAGTAGAACAGCCCGATAAACCTGATGAATCGGCTGCTCCTGTTCCCTGACAGGAACTACATGTGTCGTATTTATTTACCTTGATTTTTTTCTCTGCTCCGGCTGCGATTTCCTGTAGGTTGAGTTTAACTTTAACCCTGAGGTTGCTGCCCTTATTAACCCTTCGTCCACGCCTGCCTCCTCCAAAAGCACCAAATCCACCGAAGGCATCACCGAAAATATCTCCGAATGATGAGAAGATGTCATCCATCGTCATTCCCTGACCCCCGAAGCCGTTTGCTGAGCCTCCCATTCCGGCATGGCCGTAACGGTCGTAACGGGCTTTTTTCTCCTCATTACTTAAAACTTCGTAGGCTGCAGCAGCTTCCTTGAAATTTTCTTCAGATTTCTTATCACCCGGATTTTTGTCGGGATGAAACTTTAACGCCTGTTTTCTGTATGCTTTCTTTATCTCCTCTTTTGTGGCCTCTTTCGATACTCCAAGCACTTCATAATAATCTCTTTTTCCCATCCCTTTTTAATTTTGTTTTATAGCCACAGTTCCAAGGTATTGAATAAGTTGTTTCATTTATTCCCCAACCACTACTTTCGAGAACCGTAAAACTTTATCTTGCAGATAATAACCTTTTAGCACTACATCTACCACTTTCCCTTTTTTGTCATCTTCAGCAACAGGAACTTTTGCAATGGCTTCATGAAGATCAACATTAAAATTACTGTTCAGTGACTCAATTTCTTTTATTCCGTTTTGCTTAAGAAATTCGCTGAACTTACTATAAATGAAATCAATCCCATTTTTCATAGCAACACCATCGGTAACTGTATCCACATGTTTCAGAGCTCTTTCAAAATCATCCATGAGAGGTATGATTTTCAGCAGAAGGTTTTCTCCGGCGTATTTTGATAATTCCATTTTTTCGCGAAGTGTTCTTTTCCTATAGTTATCAAATTCAGCGGAAAGATGGATATACTTATCCTGCATCTCTGCCAGTTTTTCTTCAACGGCCCTCACTTCAAGGGCGATATTGTCAGCAGTGTCCCCTGTGCAGATGCAGCCTTCCGGTGCAGATTCAGTTGAATCACCGGAAGGGGGAATATCCGATTTTCTTCCGTTATTATTATGCGGTTTACGAGTATTTTCTTTATTATCAGTTGCTTCGTTAAGATTTTTCTGTTTAGCTTCTTCCTGGTTATGCTTCTTTTTCCTCATCATCACACACTGTATTTCAGTTTAATACCACTATTTAACAAAATACCTGCCAACCCCTATAACTTGACAAATTGGCAGGGGAGAAATGGTGCAATGGCACATAAGCGTAAAGGTGCACGACGCAGGATGCACGACGCAAGGAAGAAAACAACTTGACTTCCCGTGAGTCGTGTGCCCTGAGTCGTGTGTCCTTCTGATAATCAGACTCTTTGAATATCCGCCCCGAGGGCATTAAGTCTTTTATCTATATTCTGATAGCCCCTGTCGATCTGTTCAATATTATGAATAATACTTTTCCCATCGGCTGAAAGTGCAGCTATCAGCAGGGCGACTCCGGCTCTGATATCAGGAGACGACATTACGGTCCCTTTTAGTCTGATCATTTTATCCTGACCAATTACTGTGGCTCTGTGCGGATCACAAAGAATTATCTGGGCTCCCATATCGATCAGTTTATCAACAAAGAACAGACGGCTTTCAAACATTTTCTGATGAATAAGAACGGCGCCTTTTGCCTGTGTTGCTGTTACCAGTAAGACACTAAGCAAGTCGGGAGTAAGGCCCGGCCAGATAGCATCAGCTATGGTCATAATCGATCCATCGATAAACGTCTCTATTTCATAATGTTCCTGATGGGGTATAAAGATATCATCACCTCTTCTTTCGAGTTTTATTCCCAGACGGCGGAATGAATCGGGTATAATTCCAAGGTTGTCGTACGATGTATTTTTAATTGTGATTTCCGATGCTGTAATTGCGGCCATTCCGATGAACGATCCTATTTCGATCATATCGGGCAGGATAGTATGTGTGCAACCTTTCAGACCGGATACTCCGTCAATATAAAGCAGATTGGAACCTATCCCTTCGATTTTTGCTCCCATCGAAACCAGCATCCTGCAAAGTTGCTGAACATACGGTTCACAGGCAGCATTGTAAATTGTTGTGCGTCCCTTTGCCAGAACTGCGGCCATGATAATATTGGCTGTCCCGGTAACGGAAGCCTCATCAAGGCGCATATAGGTACCTGTTAATGACGGAGCTTCAACTTTAAAGAACGGATCGGAAGTATCAAATTCAAATTTTGCTCCAAGTTTTTGGAAACCAATGAAATGGGTATCAACTCTGCGTCGTCCGATCTTATCACCACCTGGTTTTGGTATGAAAGCTTTTCCGAACCGGGCAAGGAGTGGGCCGACAATCATTATCGATCCTCTTAAGCTGGAACTCTGTGTTCTGAATTCGCTTGTCTGAAGGTAATCAAGATTAACATCGATAGCTTCGAAACTTGTTACGGAATCTGATTCTTTGGTTACTTTAACACCCATACAACCAATCAGTTCTATCAGTTTATTTACGTCACTGATATCGGGAATATTTTTGATGGTAACTTTTCCGGAGGTGAGGAGAATTGCACAAATAACCTGCAGGGCTTCATTTTTGGCTCCCTGTGGTGTTATTTCTCCCTTGAGCGATTTTCCACCATGGACAATAAAAGTACCCATTAATGTCTGCTGTATCCTTTTTTCTTTATGAATTGTTTATTCTGCTGTTTGCCATGAGGTTTTCCCAGTGGCTTTCTTTTTACAGGAGGAATCAGCTCTCTTACTTCAAGGATTCTTACACCCTCTGTCATCTTCAATCTCCCTTTAGATAATAATTTCATATTGCCGATAATCACCTCGTCAGCAACCTGTCCTCTGTTCCAGGTGATATATGATTTTTTCATCTGATTAACTATCAGCGTAGTAAGGTACTCCTTCGCTTCTCCCTCTTCCATTTCTGAAGCTGCGTTAATCATCAACTCTATTATACGTCCATAGTGAAGATATTTTATCTCACCTTGTTTGTACGGCACCTGTTTGGGTTTCTCAACAAACTTCGACGGTTCCGGAACCGGGTAAGGCGAATCAATATCCAGATCAAAGCTTGCTATCAGGGCAAGATGATCCCACAGTTTATGCTTGAAATCGCCGATATCGCGAAGATGAGTATTAAGGTTGCCCATTATCTGGATGATTGTCTTGGCTGCACGGTTTCTCTCATCCCTGTCTTCTATGGTCATAATATGATCGACCATCTTCTGGACATTCCTCCCATATTCGGGCAATGCCATCCTCTTCCTCTGTGTATTGTAATCGTAACTCATCCTGTGCTGTTTATTTTATGCAAAGCTAATAATTTTAAGCAAATTCAAGAAAGGTTGACAATCTGAAGCCGAAGAAAAATGATAGCTTTGTTTATCAGTTGCACAGAACACTAAACGCTGAACGCTTAACCTGGGATGTGGGTATAAAATAAAGTAGTTAAACAGCAATTGAGTTATTAAAGAAAACAGATTGTCATATAAAAAATTAATGAAATGAAAATGGAATGTGTTTTATTTAACCTTATGTTTTTATTAGTCCCGGGGATTCAATTTTGTTATTCACAGAGTTTTAATTCTTCTCAGGAAATTCTGCCGGCTTATTCTGAAAAATATTATCATTCATCTCTGGGTGAAAATGTTTTTGTGTTTGAACAGGGGATGGATATGAAAGAGATTCAAAGTTTAATTGATACTATTTTTAACAGACAATCAGGCCGTAAAAGCGAATTCAGCAAAAACCGCTACGCGCTGTTATTTAAACCCGGCAGATATAATCTTGATGTGAAAGTCGGGTATTACATGCAGGTACTCGGATTGGGGGAATCTCCTGAAGATGTGGTTATTGTTGGGGCAGTCAGGTCGAATACTACTCATGGGAATAGCGTATTGACCAATTTCTGGCGTTCGGCCGAGAACTTAACTGTTATACCAACCGTTGACTCTACCAATATCTGGGGTGTTTCGCAAGCTGCTCCGTTACGGAGAGTTTATATTAAGGGGAATTTGCAATTATTCGATAAGGGCTATGCCAGTGGCGGTTTCCTTGCTGATTCAAAAATTGATGGAATTGTAACTTCCGGTCCTCAGCAACAATGGTTTTCGAGAAACACCGAATGGGGGAAATGGTCAGGAGGTGTCTGGAATATGATGTTTGTCGGAGTTCCTGATGCACCTTCAGAAAACTGGCCGGATAAACCTTTTACAACAATTAAGGAAACTCCGCTTATTCGCGAAAAACCTTTTTTGGCATATACTGAAGATGGTTATAATGTTAAAATCCAAAAGCTTAATAAAAACACCATTGGGCCGGGTTGGTTAAATCATAATAAAGACGAAAAAACTTTGTTGTTGGATGAGTTTTATATTGTTAAACCCGGAATTGATAATTCGGAATCAATAAATTCTGCCTTAAAAAAAGGAAAAAATCTGTTATTTACTCCTGGAATATATTCTCTTGATAAAAGTCTTAAAATTACTCGTCCCGGTACGGTAATCATGGGAATTGGCATGGCTACAATTATGCCGGTAAATGCTAATTCAGCCATGGAGATTTCTGATGTTGACGGGGTAACAGTTTGTGGGATCATAATTGATGCCGGGAAGATTCGTTCTGAGACACTGTTTCAGGTTGGAGAACCTGGTTCAAAGAGATCGCATGAATCAGATCCGGTTTTTCTGTATGATATTTTCTTCAGGGTAGGCGGCCCCGGGGAAGGGTCAGCTACCAGTTGTATGGTAATAAATAGTAAAAATGTCTGTGCAGATCATCTCTGGTTATGGAGAGCCGATCATGGAAATGGAGTGGGGTGGGATAAAAACAAATGTGCAAACGGTTTGATTGTTAATGGTGACGATGTTACTGTTTATGGTTTGTTTAACGAGCATTTTCAGGAATATCAGACTCTCTGGAATGGTAATAACGGCAGGGTATATTTTTATCAGAGTGAGATGCCATATGATCCACCAACTGCCGATGCCTGGAAACATAATGGAATTAATGGCTATGCTTCTTACAAAGTTTCAGATCAGGTAAAAAGTCATGAGGCATGGGGAGTAGGAATTTATAACGTGTTCTATAATGCTCCGGTTATTGTTGATAATGCAATTGAAACACCTGTTACTCTGGAGAATAAGATTCACCATAAAATTATTTTCTGGCTGAATGGAAACAAAGAAAGTATTGTTAAGAGTATAATAAATGGTAAGGGAGGCAGTATAGGCATTTCAAACAGAAAAGCTACCATGGATTAAATATACGGTAACTAATCAGTCGGAAGTCCGAAGTCGGAAGTCGGAAGTCAGAAGACAATGTAGCTCGTAGCTCATAGAAATGCTAAATAACAGCTATCAGCTATCAGCCATCAGCTACCAGCTACCAGCTA
>JAUYBT010000210.1 GCA_030692905.1 Bacteroidales bacterium | reverse complement strand
ATAATAAAACCTGAAACTATTGCAATTACCAAACCTGTCCCAACATAAATAAGAGCAACTTTCCATCCAAATAATCCAAATAACAATATAACAGCAACTTCATTTATCATGGGAGCCGAAATCAGAAATGAAAATGTAACTCCCAGTGGCACGCCTGCCTGGACAAAACCAAGAAATAAAGGAATTGCCGAACACGAACAAAACGGAGTTACTATCCCTAATAAAGCAGCTAAAACGTTGCCGGTAAACAAAGACTTACCTTCTAAAACCTTCCTGGTTTTTTCGGGTGTAAAATATGTGCGGATAATTCCAACGAAGAAGATTATCAGTATCAACAACATCAGCACCTTCGGGACTTCAAAAATGAAGAATCTCAGTGATTCGGTTAAATGCAACCCTTTCTGCAGCCCTAAAACTTCATCTGTTAAAAAATCAGTGAAAAATTTCAGGTAATGATATAATGCAAACCAGATTGCTATTCCCAGTACTATTTTTAAAATCTTCTTCCAATCCATTATAACAATTTGAAAATTTGAAAATGCGGTAATTTGAAAATTATTCTATTCGTAAAAACGTTTATGATTTACAAGAAGAATTAAACATACACCCTGATAATATAGTAGATACCAACCCCTATAAATAAAACTGCAATAACCCGCCGGAACCAAAGTTCAAATACTTTAATTTTATTATATACACCTCCGATCCCGGAAACAGTATAAGCAAGTAACCATGCAAACAGTATTACCGGAATGCCGGTTGCGATAGCGAATAATATGGGCAGGTATAGACCAGAGGCACTTGCCACTGTCATTGGTATTAGCATTCCGAAATAAAGTACTCCGCTATAAGGACAGAAAGCAAGTGTAAACACCATCCCGAGAAGTACTGCATCAATGAACCTCCAGGATTTCCTTTTTTCCATCCTGGATGTCAATCCGCTCAGACCGGGGAATTTTATCCTTATCAGATCGAGCATTAAAACTCCTATTATTATAAGAAGCGGACCAATAATCTTTTCGCCGTACCGTTGAAAAAAACCGGAAAATCTGAACTGATCGGCTCCCAGATAAATAACAAGAGCAATCGAAGTATATGTTATTGCCCTCCCGAGAGTATAGAATAGTCCGTTAAGGAATACACGGTTACGGTTATCGATATCCTTACTGATAAATCCGATCGCAGTAATATTTGTTGCAAGCGGACAAGGACTTATTGAGGTCATCAGACCCAGTAAAATGGCAGTTAACCATGGCATTGAACTGTTGTCAAGAAGATTGGTAAGGAAATCCATATAGAATAATGATAATATGAAAATCTCCTTATTACTTCATCAACGGATCAACTTTCTCTTTAATGATCTCTCTGAATTTATCGGGTTTTGAAACTGCATATAGAAACCCTTCATTGGTGATATTAATCTTCTGATCGCCTTTTACAATCAGTAGTGTCTGACCGCTGACACCTAATTTATCACCGACAGTTTTTCCCGTTGCTTCTTCAAGATTCAAAGCGGTAAAACTTATCTTACCTGTTTTAACCTGATCGGCATAAAGCATCTCAATGTTCTTTCTGGCTTCAGCTTCTACTGTTTTACAGGTTACACAACGAACTGTCCTGTGAAAGTAATAAACCTCAATATCGTTTCCGGATGTCGCAGAAACAGTCTGTTTCTTTTCCGGTTGAGCATTACATGATGCTCCTGAAAATACCAGCATCAAAAAACCTGCAAGAATTAAGTTTTTCATATGTCCTTTTTATTTATTTGGTTAACAATTGTTTAATCTCTTCTGCTGAAGGTATGCGTCCTTTTACAACTACTTTCCCGTCAATTACCAGAGCCGGTGTAGTCATTATGTTGTATTTCATTATTTCCATAATATCATCAACTTTTGTAATGATTGCATCTATCCCATTCTTTCTTACTACATCCCGGGTCAGTTGCTCAAGTGTTTTACATTTCGCGCATCCGGGGCCCAGTATTTTAATTTCCATAATGTTTGAGTTTAAATTATTAACGGTTAAAAAAAAGATCAAAAAGTCCTCTGGCCTCTACCCATGAGGTTTTATTGATACAATATTTAATATAAGGAGGGTTTATCTCTCCCTGAATCAGGCCTGCATCCTTCAACTCTTTCAAGTGCTGAGAGAGAGTCGACCGGGCAATGGGTAGTTCCTCCGCCATATCACCGCTGTAGCAACATTTGTCGGCATTCTTTATAAGAAAGTCCATGATAAACACCCTTACCGGGTGTCCAAGAGCTTTTGCGTATCTGGCTGTTTTTTCCTGAGTTGAAGTATAGTTTTTTTCCTTTACAAACATACCATTTAGTATTTCGTCAAATAACGAAACAAAATTACAAAAATTTCTATTAATCAAATGGTATAATATGATTTTTTGAAAAGCTTTTAATCTGGCATTCTTAGTTTTGATTAGTGAAACATTTAAAAATAATTATCTTTATGCGCTTTAATAATCCGGAAAAGTATCTGGTTAAAATGTCAGGTAAAGAAGTTATAAAGCCTTATGGCGAAAAACAGATTATGTTCGACAAGCGCTATCTTGAGATGGCTCTTATCTGGGCACAGAATTCTTACTGTATCAGACGGCAGGTCGGAGCTCTGATCGTAAAGGGAAAGATGATCATTTCCGATGGCTATAACGGAACTCCTTCCGGCTTTGAAAATGTATGTGAAGATGAAAACAATATTACAAAACCATACGTTTTGCATGCCGAAGCAAATGCAATTACCAAGGTAGCCAAATCGAATAACTCGAGCGAAGACTCAACACTTTATGTTACAACTTCTCCCTGCATGGAGTGCTCTAAACTGATAATCCAGTCAGGCATCAAAAGGGTAGTATATTGCAACCGCTATCGTATAACCGATGGACTTGAACTTCTGAAACGAGCCGGAATAGAATTGGTATTTATTGACCCCGAAAAAGATATTTATGAACTACAATAACTCAAAAAGGAGTGTTTTTCTTCCTATGATGCTTGCATTATCACTTGCCTTAGGTATTTTCATTGGCAAATATCTCCCCGGAAAGAATGACTTACTGCTACATTCAAATATCAGGTCAAGAAATGATAAATTGAACAGCATCCTGAATATTATTGAATCTAACTATGTTGATTCAGTGAACCGTAATGATCTGGTTGAAACCGCTATCCCGGCTATACTTAAAAAGCTTGATCCGCATTCTGTATACATTCCGGCAAAAGATCTTGCACGTGCCAATGAACCATTGCAGGGGAACTTTGAGGGTATTGGTATTTCATTCAATATGCTTACTGATACTATTATGGTGATAAGCACTATTCCGGGAGGCCCTTCTGAAAAACTGGATCTGCTGCCCGGAGATAAGATCTTATACATAAATGATTCACTTGTTGCAGGCAAAAACATAAGCGATCAAAAAGTTATGGGGATGCTTAAAGGCCCGAAGGGAACAATAGTAAAAATAAAAATCCTTCGCAGCGGGCACAAAGAATTGTTACCATTCGAGATCACCCGCGACAAGATTCCAATGTATAGCGTTGATGTTGATTACATGGTTAACGAACAGACCGGATACTTAAGGATCAACAATTTTGCCATGACAACCTTTGATGAGTTCATGAAAGGGCTCAGGGATCTTAAAGGTAAGGGAATGACCAGCCTTATACTCGACCTGCGCGGCAACTCAGGCGGAATCATGGAAGCTGCTATTCAGATTTCAAATCAATTCCTTAAGGCAGGGCAGCTGATTGTTTATACAAAAGGACGTACTCAGCCACGAAGTGAAGCAAAGGCAACCGGCAAGGGAGAATTTGAAACAGGCGCCCTTGTTGTTCTGATCGATGAATGGAGTGCTTCGGCCAGTGAGATTCTGGCAGGAGCAATTCAGGATAACGACCGTGGAACGATTATAGGGCGACGATCGTTCGGTAAAGGATTGGTACAGGAGCCTATCCCATTTGCAGATGGCTCAGGGATGCGGCTTACAATAGCCCGTTATTATACACCCACCGGCAGATCGATACAAAAACCGTATAATAATGGATTTGATGAATATTACGATGATCTGAATGAAAGATATATCAGACGTGAATTTGAAGTTTCAGACAGTATCCATTTTTCTGACTCTCTGAAATTTACTACTCCCGGCGGACGCACTGTTTATGGTGGCGGGGGAATAATGCCCGATAAGTTTGTACCAGTCGACACTTCCGGAGTATCACCCTATTTCCTCAAAGTCAGATCTCTTATTAACAGATTTGCGCTGAAGTATACTGAGAAGAACAGGGAGTTATTAAAGAAATTTACCGAATCGGGTGAGATGGAAAAATTTCTTGACAAACAGACCCTGCTCGATCAGTTTGTGCAGTATGCGGCAGCAAACGGCATTCAAAAAGATCCCGTTGGTTTAAAAACTTCCGGAGATATCATTCATACTCAGATTAAGGCCTATGTTGCCCGTAACATACTCGATAATAAAGGATTTTATCCAATCTGGGAGGGAATCGATACAACACTCAAATACGCGATTGACTTCCTGAAAAAATAAGACTCACGACAAACTACGCACGACTTACGGTTGTCGGGAAGATCTTTATTAATATATGCAGATACTCAAATTAAATTATAAATTCTGTCTAAAATCCTTCTGATATTTTGTGATAATTAGCATGTTAGTAAAAATGTAATTCTGATTTAATAAAATTAATTTTGTAAACTTCCTTTGCTTGGCTAAAAGATAACCTATAAACATTTCATAACCAATGAGTAAAGTTTTGTTTTCCTCCATTTCCAAGAAATTTGTGATGGCTTTAGCCGGTTTGTTCTTACTCACTTTTTTACCGGTTCATCTTATTATCAACCTGATGTTGCTTAAAAGTGACCCTGAACCTTTTAACGAAGCTGCACATTTCATGGCAACATTTCCGTTAGTAAAAATAATTGAGATTGCTCTGATCGGAGCGATACTTATTCATATTGGCTGGGGCATTTTCCTTCAGATCCAGAACTGGCTAGCCCGCCCGGTTGGTTATGTCAGCGGCAACAAATCAGAAACATCATTTTTCTCAAGGTTCATGATCTGGACAGGGGCTTCAATCTTCACCTTTCTTGTCCTGCATTTTTTCAATTTTTACTTCGTCAAACTGGGATTAGTCGCCGGGAATCCGGAAGATTTTTATTCTCTTGCGCATAACCTTTTTAAGATCCCTGCATATAATTATATTTATCTTGTTTGTTTTTCACTGCTTGGTTTTCACCTTTACCATGCCTTCTCTTCAGCTTTCCAGACATTTGGTCTGAATCACAGATTATGGACTCCGGTAGTCAAAGTGGTTGCACTGATCTATGCAATCGTACTCCCGGCAGGTTTTGCTTTTATCTCAATCACTTTATGGCTTTTCAGGTAGATCAGAAAAAAAATACAATCATGGTAAAACTAATTTCAAAGATACCCGATGGTCCACTGGCACAGAAATGGACAAAATATAAAGCTTCTGTTAAACTGGTTAACCCGGCAAACAAGAAGAAGCTTGAAATAATTGTCATTGGTACCGGATTGTCGGGAGCAGGAGCTGCCTCAGCGCTCGGTGAACTGGGATACAGTGTGAAAAACTTCTGTTACCAGGACTCCCCGCGAAGAGCACATTCCGTTGCAGCCCAGGGCGGGATAAATGCAGCAAAAAACTATCAGGGCGACGGTGATAGTATTTATCGCCTGTTTTATGATATGATCAAGGGTGGCGATTACAGGGCCCGCGAAGGAAATGTTTACAGGGCAGCTGAAGTAAGCAATGAAGTAATTGACCATTATACTGCTCTTGGAGTGCCCTTTGCACGCGATTATGGAGGGACACTCAATACCCGTTCTTTCGGGGGAGTACAGGTGTCCAGGACCTTTTATTCCAGTGGACAGACAGGTCAACAGTGTCTGCTGGGGGCCTATTCTTCCCTGAACAGGCAGATTAAAAATGGTAATGTGACTATGTACCCCAGACGTGAGATGCTTGATCTTGTTTTAATTGATGGAAAGGCACGCGGAATTATTGCCCGCAACCTTCTTACAGGCGAAATTGAAAGACATGCTGCACATGCGGTTGTACTCGCCACCGGAGGTTATGGTACAATTTATTACATGTCAACACTTGCTGTCAACTCAAATGCATCCGCAGCATGGAAGGCACATAAAAAAGGAGCCTTTTTTGCCAACCCGAGCTTTGTCCAGATACATCCTACCTGTGTTCCTCAGTTGAACGAGTTCCAGTCAAAACTGACGCTTATGTCGGAATCACTCCGTAATGACGGACGCGTTTGGGTTCCCAAAACCAAAGGTGAGGATAGAGCAGCAAACGAGATACCTGAAGAAGATAGAGACTATTTTCTTGAAAGAAGGTACCCCGCTTTCGGAAACCTTGTACCGAGGGATGTTGCCTCCAGGGCAACCAAGGAACGTTGCGATGCAGGTTTTGGTGTTGGTGAAACAGGACTCGCGGTTAATCTTGATTTCAGGGATTCTATAAAGAAACAGGGGAAGAAGGCTATCGAGAACAAATACGGTAACCTCTTCGAAATGTACAAAACCATCACAGGGATTGACCCGTATGAAGAGCCGATGCGCATCTACCCGGCCGGCCATTACACCATGGGCGGATTATGGGTTGATTATGAACTGATGACCACAATACCCGGACTTTATGCGATAGGTGAAGTTAACTTCTCGGATCATGGAGCAAACCGTCTTGGAGCGAGTTCTCTGATGCAGGCTTCAGGTGACGGATATTTTATTCTTCCAAATACAATAAATAATTACCTGGCCGATGAAATACGTGTTCCGAAAATCTCTACCGATAAACCTGAATTCGAAGAGACTGAAAAAGCTGTAGTCGAAAGACTCAATAAACTTATTTCAATAAAAGGAAAACAAACCGCATCATCATTTCATAAGCGTTTGGGTAAGATAATGTGGGACTATTGCGGAATGATAAGAAACGAGGAAGGACTTAAGAAAGCACTTGTACTGATAAGGGAGCTTAAGGAAGAATTCTGGAGAGATCTTATTGTGCCAGGAACATACAGTGAACTTAACATGGAACTTGAGAAGGCAGGCAGGGTCGCTGACTATTTTGAACTCGCCGAGCTTCTTGTAACTGATGCCCTTAACAGAAATGAGTCGTGCGGGGCACATTTCAGGGAGGAATTTCAGACTCCGGATGGCGAAGCCCTTAGAAACGATGAAAAGTATACTTATGTGGCTGCCTGGGAATATGCAGGTGAAGGGAAGCCTTATATAATGCATAAGGAGGAGCTGAAGTTTGAGGAGGTTGAGATGAAGGTGAGAAGCTATAAGTAAAGGCGCAAAGGCATAACGGCATAACGACATAACAAAATAACGACATAACAAAATAAACAGAATATGAAGCTCACACTTAAGATATGGCGTCAAAAAAATGCTAAAGCAAAGGGTACTTTTGTAATATATAAGATGGATAATGTATCTCCTGAGATGGCATTCCTCGAGATGCTCGATTCTCTTAATAAAAAACTTGTTGAAGAGGATAAGGATCCGGTGGCTTTCGACCACGATTGTCGCGAAGGGATCTGCGGCTCGTGCGGAATGTACATAAACGGACATCCTCACGGGCCGGTTCCTGCAATCACTACATGCCACCTCTCCATGAGATATTTCAAGGAAGGAGATACAATATGGATTGAACCATGGAGAGCAAAGCCCTTCCCTGTAATCAAGGACCTTATTGTAGACAGAGCGGCTTTTGATAAGATCCAGATAGCCGGGGGATTCATTTCCGTGAATACCGGGGCAGCACCTGAAGCCAATTCAATTCTTATCCGGAAGAAAAAATCAGACGATGCCTTTGATTCGGCTATTTGCATCGGGTGCGGCGCCTGTGTAGCTGCCTGTAAAAATGCCTCAGCAATGTTGTTTGTATCCGCTAAAATTTCTCAGTTTGCTCTTTTACCACAGGGTAGAATTGAGGCAAAAGAGCGGGTGAAAGCTATGGTTGAAAAAATGGATGAAGTTGGTTTTGGCAATTGTTCAAATTCAGGTGCCTGCGAAGCTGAATGTCCTAAACAGATCAAGCTGACTAATATTGCAAGACTAAACAGGGAATATTTTAAAGCATATTGAAAAGGGCACGAATTATCAAAATCAGAACTATTTCTATGAAAAGAATCGCATTCTCATTTGTTTTATTGACATTTGTATATGTATCAGGAGCTCAAACAATTATCAATCGTGATCCGGAAATAAAAAAGATGGTTGATGATATCTCGAAAGATAAAATAGAACAACATGTCAGAAAGATGGTAAGTTTCCATACACGCCATAACCTGAGCGAACAGAACGATCCTGCAAAAGGTATAGGCGCAGCATGGAACTGGATAAAAACAGAGATGGAAAAAAGCATTTCTGTTTCCGGTGGACGTCTTGAAGTTAAATTTGAGGAATATACAGTTGGTGGTCAGGGGCAAAGAATATCTCAAGAGATAAAACTGAAGAATGTCGTGGCTACCCTGAAAGGGACTGACCCAAACGACGATAGAATAATAATTATAAGCGCCCATCTCGATTCACGTGCTGCACTTGATAATGACAATACAGGTTTTGCTCCGGGCGCAAATGATGACGGATCAGGTGTTGCAACAATACTGGAACTTGTAAGAATAATGTCAACAAAGAAATTTTCGGCGACAATAATATTTATGGCCGTATCAGGGGAAGAACATGGATTGTATGGTGCAAAATATATGGCAACAAAAACAAAGCAGGAAAAGTGGAATATCATTGCAATGCTGAATAACGATATGATTGGCAACAGTGGTTCCAGCGAAACTCTTCTCAATGATAATATGAGGGTGAGGGTTTTCAGTGAAGGAGTTCCGGCTTTTGAAACAGAGCAGATGGCATCGTTAAGAAAATACATTTCGGGGGAAAATGACAGTAAAGCCCGTCAGCTTGCACGATATATCAAAGAGACAGGTGAAAAATATGTGGATCAGCTGAACGTGACCCTTGTTTTCCGGAATGACAGGTTTGGCAGGGGCGGCGATCATTCACCTTTCTGCCAGGAGGGATTTACTGCGGTCAGAATTTGTGAATACAATGAGAACTACGACAGAACACATAAAATTCCTGCTGTGGAGAACGGAATTCAACTGGGCGACCTGCCCGAGTATGTTGATTATGAATATGTGAGGAAAAATGCCGGAGTAAATCTTGCAACAATAGCCAACCTTGCACTCGCTCCATATGAACCTGTAAATTGCGGTATCGTTACAAGCGGACTGACAAATAAAACTACTTTGAAATGGGAGTCTCCCGCAAAAGGTATAAAACCTGCAGGCTATTATATTCTCATGCGTGAGACATATCAGCCTCTCTGGGAAAAGAAGATTTTTGTTACAGGCAATGAGATAACACTACCCTATTCAAAGGATAATTACTTCTTCGGAATACAGTCGGTTGATGCAGCAGGTCATGAGAGTATGGCAGTCTTCCCGGGTCAGGCCAAAAGGCAATCAGGCACAAATTGATTCGACCTCTTTTATAGTTTTTGGTATTGGTTTACCCAAAACCTTATGCCCTTTATCGGTTATGAGGACATCGTCTTCGATACGTATTCCCCCGATTGACATGTAACTATCAATTTTGCTGAAGTTGATGAATTCTCTGAATTTCCCCTCTGCTTTCCATTTTTCTATAAGTTCCGGAATAAAATAACATCCCGGTTCAACGGTAAATACATGTCCTTGTTTATAGGGCATGGCAAACCGCAGAAATGCCAGTCCAAACTGGTCGCTGCGTTTTACTTCATCATTATATCCTATAAAATTTTCTCCAAGCGCTTCCATGTCGTGAACATCGAGTCCCATCATGTGGCCAAGTCCGTGAGGCATAAAGAGTGCATGAGCGCCGGCTGTAACCGCCTCATCAACATCGCCTTTCATCAATCCTAATTCTTTCATCCCCGATGCAATGATTTTGCATGCCATAAAATGCAGATCGCGGTTGGATATGCCGGGCCGGGTTGCTTTAATGGCTTCGGTATTGGCTTTCAGAACAATCTCATAGATATCCTTTTGCTGCTGGCTGAATTTTCCTCCTACCGGAGTTGTCCGCGTAATATCAGAGGAATAGTGCAGATTTGTTTCCGCGCCTGCATCAGTGACCATCATCCTGCCCTTTTTTAAGATATTTCCATGTGCATGGTTGTGAAGAGTCTGTCCGTTAACACTGAGTATTATCGGGAATGAGGTTCCTCCTCCTTTTGCAAGTGCTATACCTTCGATAGTCCCGAATATATCCTGCTCCTTAACACCCTGCTTGCACATTTTCATTGCGGTAACATGCATATCGTATGCAATATCCACCGCCTTTTCAATCTCCTCAATCTCAACTTTTTCTTTAATTGATCTCATTGAAATTACTGCCTTAATCAGATCAACTGAGGCAAGGGTTTTCATCTGGCAGGGGTTTTCCTTCAGCAGCGAACCAAGTATCATCTTCGTTTCTCCGCGGTATGGAGGCAGAAAATTTATCTTTCTGTTTTTTGAAAGAGCATCCTTAATAATCTCTTCAAGTTTCGGCAGCGGTGCGGTATTTGTAACCCCGCTTTTAAAGGCAAGCTCTTTAACTGTCGGCTGAGGGCCTATCCATATAATGTTGCCCATGTCGCAATCATTGCTGAAAATCCGGTCTTTGCCTGAATCGAAATCCATCACTCCGGCGAATCCCGGGATGTCGAGTCCGAAGAAATAGAGAAAATCACTATCCTGCCTGAAATGATAAGTATTAGCAGGATAATTCATTGGCGCTTCACTATTACCGATGAACAGAGCCAGTCCGGTTTTCATTTTTTTATGGAGTTCCTCTCTCCTTTTGATATATACTTCACTTTTAAACATAATCGTAATTATTATATGACTAAATAGAGTTTACTAAATTACTATTCATATGACTATATTCCAAAACTGCTAAATAATAATTAATTGTTTTAATTTTTGAAATTGTAACACTTTCAAGTCTTCTCCGTATTAATATTTATGTGAAAATGTTTTCAACAATACAAAACCGGAAATTCAAAATTCGAACATTTTAATAATCAATTATATTAAAATGCGAATGCTGTTGGTTATTAACAAATAAATATTATATTCGCATCAGTTACTAACAGTTTGTTAACACGCCGGACAGCTATGCCATACAGAAGATTACCCAATACCGACACTGCCCGCATAAAGGCAATGAGGATTGCTCTTGAAAAGGGGAAAGAGCTTCCTCCTCATAAATTGGCATTTTCCTCAAAAACAATTGTAAGGCTGCAGAAGTTTCTTCCCCAGTTCGAGTACAGCATTAAGTTGTATCGTCAATCCCTGTCATCACAGAATAAGAAAAGCAAGGACTATAATGAAATCCTGAGGAAGGCAAGGATATATCTGACACATTTTATCAGGGTAATGAATATGGCAATATTCCGTGGTGACCTGCCTGCCGAAACCAGGGCTCATTACGGACTAGCAGAAGATGAATCGACAGTTCCCTCTCTGAATACTGAAAATGAACTTATTAGCTGGGGAAAAAGGATTATTGAAGGAGAAGAGTTCAGGATCAGGAAGGGAGGCAGTCCGATAACAAATCCTACAATTGCAGTTGTAAAAGTCAGATTTGAAAATTTCATTGAAGCCTTGAATTATCATAGTATCCTCGCAAAAAAGACCTGCGATTATACTGAAAAAAACAGCAGTATGCGGAAAGAAGCTGATGATATTATCCTTCAATTATGGAATGAGGTTGAAACAGCTCATACCACTCTTCCGGATGAGAGAAAAAAGCTTCTGAATGAAGATTATGGCCTCATTTATTTCTATAGGAAAAGTGAACTGAATAATACAGTAGCTTCATAAAACCAAAATCAAATCTGGCCATATTCAGCTATTTAAAAGCTGAGATTGATTCATACTTAATTCTGCATCCTTCTTACTTTTATTCCTGAAATACAATAGTATTACAATACTGATTAAAACCGGAAGTGGCAGTACAATCATCTGCTTCCATAAAGGAATATCCGAAGGTGCATTTACTTTATCCCATCCATAAATGCAGGCCCCTATCACAGGAACAGCATTATTTACAAAATGTGAAATTACAGGTAGCCATAAGGTCCCGCTCCAAAAAAAGAGATAGCCAAAAACCAGTCCGAGAATAAATCTTGGCACAAATCCAAAAAACTGGAAATGAATTGCACTGAACAAAAATGCTGTAACCCATATTGCCAGATGACCTGACATGAAAAGGTTAGAAAGAATTTTTTGAAAAACCCCCCTGAAGATCAGTTCCTCTCCTATTGCCGGCAAGACAGCAATCATCAATACATTCAATATCATTGCCCAAAAAGTATCCGGAGTCATAATTGTATCTAATAAACGGGCTGCATTATCTTCTTTTTCTATCATCCATCGGCCCACTCCGGAAAGCCAATCAGGAAGATGTATCGTTGAGTTGAGTTCTCCGGTAAAGCTGGTTATCGGGAAAATGCAAAAAGCAAGGACAATAATAAGGACAACCTCATTTATTTGTGGCATCTTCATATCCATCAGGTCGGTCTGATGAACAGGTTTCAACTTATTCAGTATTATTATTGCCGGAACGATAAAGAAAGAGATCTGCTGCGAAATCAAAATATACCTTAGAAATGCAATGTCCTTTTCGCCAACTGCAACAGATGGATTTTCAAGTACCTCTAAATCTGCATCGAAGATGAATATACCTGCCACAAGAAAAACAATAAACAGAAGGATACCTGCACCCAGTACTATCAGAAGTGATACAAACAACTGATAAAGAGGTGTTTTTCCATATAATGAGTTATGGCTGTGGTTATCGTCCATTTTATTAATTTTGCACCTAAAGTTATTTAATAACCTGTATAAATAAAACACCATTGACAATAGCCAATATATCTTTGGGAGATTATCCTCTATTCCTGGCACCTATGGAGGACATTACCGATCCTTCATTCAGGATGGTGTGCAAGATGAATGGAGCGGATTTTATGTACACCGAGTTCATCTCCTCTGACGGGCTGATAAGGGATGGCCAGAAAAGTGTCAGGAAGCTTGATATATATGATTTTGAAAGACCAATCGGCATTCAACTTTATGGACATCTGACAGATGCAATAGTTGAGGCGGCTCTTATTGCAGAAGAGGCAAAACCTGAATTGATCGACATCAATTTCGGCTGCCCGATAAAAAAGATTGCCAACAGGGGCGCCGGAGCGGGTATGCTCAGAAATATTCCTCTGATGCTTGAAATGACTGAAGCAATTATAAAAGCTGTAAAACTTCCTGTTACAGTAAAAACCAGGCTTGGATGGGATGACAACAGCAAAAACATCATTGAAGTGGCAGAGCGTCTGCAGGACGTTGGTATTAAAGCATTGACAATACATGGCAGGACAAGGGCCCTGTTTTATAAAGGTGTTGCCGACTGGACTCTTATAGGTGCAGTAAAGAATAATCAAAGGATGAAAATCCCTATTATTGGTAATGGTGATATTGACGGGCCTGTTAAAGCAAAGGAGATGTTTGACAAATATGGAGTTGATGGCATTATGATCGGACGTGCAACTGTAGGCAGGCCCTGGATTTTTCGCGATATCCGGCATTACCTGAACACAGGGGAGCTGTTACCAGAACCGTCAGTAAATGAGAAAGCCGACCTTGCCCTTCTTCATCTTGATAAATCGCTTGAATTCAAAGAGGGAAAAAGAGCCATATATGAAATGAGGCGCCATCTTTCAAATTACTTCAAAGGATTACCTCATTTTAAAGAGACTCGCCTTAAGCTTCTCACCGCAACTGAGGTTGACGATATCAAATTCATCATTAACGAGATAAGGCAAAAATGGGGTGACTTCAGAACGGATGATAAAACGTCCGTTTACGGAATCTGATTTACAACTTTTTCAACTTCCACTTCGCTAAAAAGCAAAGAAAAACCTTTCCATTTAAAAATTAGTTTCAGAATTATAACGAAGACAATCCCAATTAAAATAAGTGCGGCGAATTCAGTCCATGGATAAATGTTCTGCTGCTCATAAAGGGCAGGAGTCTGCAAAGCTGAGGATTTGTTGGTGACCATTATGCAGAGAAATATGTTATTCGCAGTGTGCGCTCCCATGGCAGCTTCAATTCCGTCATCAAGAATTGTGATCACTCCAAAAATCAGCCCGAAAAGAATATACTGAGGCATCATAGTAAGGAAGCCGAATTCCTTTACCTCAGGATTGAAAGCATGCATAAGGCCGAACAGAACAGAGGTCATTATCAGGGGGAACCATCTGTTTCTGAGTATCGCTGCAAAACCCTGCATAAGATATCCTCTGAAGAGAACCTCTTCAAATACTGCCTGAAATGGAATTAACAACAGAGATATTATTGACAGGATAATAAGAGAAGCACTCTTATTATTCAGGGCGAAGTTTGCAGGATCAAGTTTAAGATACATGAATAAATATACGGCAGAAAGTAAGAGCCATACCAATGCTGAGATAAAAAACTTGTTCCATCTGATTTTCCTTGTGCCGTTTATAGTAATTTTCAGCGTCCGGTTGTTTAGTGGTTTAACAAGCAAGATAAAAGCTGCTAATCCGGCAATAAATGGAAAAACCAACATGATGAGCAATGTATTCGGTTCGAGACCTAATACACTATAATCGTTCGGATTTGCTGAAAGCAGGGAAAATACTTCAGGATTTGAAAACGATTTTATTACCAATTCAATAAGTAACGGGAAAGCACCGATAGTGTTGGATACGATTAGAACTGCGGCAATCATTACAATATATCTCCAGAAGTTGTTTTTGCCTGCAAATGTTGATTCAAGATGGTTCATAGTTAACAGATTAGTCAGAATTCCGAAGAGGCTCTTTTCGGATGGTCGATGGAGTAATGAAGGCCTATGCTCTCCTGCCTGTTCTTGGCCATTTTGATAATAAGATATCCGACATTAATAAGGTTTCTCAATTCACAGATCTTTTTGGATATCAGTGATCGTTTATAAAGGCTTTCAGTCTCTTTGTAAATTATTTCCAGACGGATCAATGCTCTTTCAAGGCGAAGGTCTGATCTTACTATCCCGACATAATTACTCATTATCATTTGTACTTCCTTGTAATTCTGGGTAACAAGGATCATCTCCTCGAGGTGAGTCGTTCCTTTATAGTCCCAGTTGGGTATCCTATCCTCGAATGCCAGATCCTTAAGACGGCTGCCGGAATGGATTGCTGCCCTGTGAGCATATACCGCAGCTTCAATCAGTGAATTGGAGGCTAGTCTGTTTGCTCCGTGCAACCCTGTAGAAGATGCTTCGCCAAGAGCATAAAGTCTGTTTATGTTGCTCTGACCATCCGGATCAACTTTAATACCTCCGCATGAGTAATGAGCAGCCGGAACAACCGGTATCATGTCTTTTGTGATATCTATGCCGCGTGCAATACAATGCTCATAAACATTCGGGAAATGGTCCTTCAGCCCTTCGGGTTCCAGATGGGTGCAATCGAGCCATACATGATCATCGCCCCATATTTTCATCTCATTGTCGATCGCTCTTGCGACGATATCCCTTGGGGCGAGTGATCCGCGACTATCATATCTGTTCATAAATCTTTCACCTGCCATATTTTTCAGAACAGCACCATATCCGCGCAAAGCTTCCGTGATGAGAAAGGATGGCCTGATATTCGGATCCCACAATGAAGTGGGATGAAACTGAACGAACTCCATGTTTTCAATTGTTCCCTTGGCTCTGTAAACCATTGCTACACCATCGCCGGTAGCGATTTCAGGATTGGTTGTTGTCAGGTAAACATTCCCCATTCCTCCTGTGGCAATTACTGTTATTCTTGAAAGGAAGGAAATAACTTTCTGGTTAACAAGATCTGCAACATAAGCCCCAAAACATTTGATATCAGGATAGTTCTTTTTCAAAACATCTCCAAGATGATGCTGTGTAAGTATCTCAATAGCAAAATGTTGTTCAAAAATATCAATATTAGGATCTTTTCTGACCTGGTCTACCAAAGTTTTCTGGATCACCTCCCCGGTTTTGTCTTTATGGTGAAGGATCCTGTATTCTGTGTGCCCACCCTCCTTTGCAAGATCGTAGCTCCCATCTTCTTTCCGGTCAAATGATACGCCTAGTTCAATCAGATCTTTTATCCTGCCAGGGGCTTCCTCCACAACCATCCTGACCACTTCTTCGTTGCAAAAGCCATCGCCAGCAATTAAGGTGTCCTTTATATGTTTCTCAAAATTATCGGGTTCGCTGAATACTGCAGCGATACCTCCCTGTGCATACCTG